>JAFTZZ010000143.1 GCA_017460905.1 Acidaminococcaceae bacterium
ATTATACGAATTGTCATAATTACAGGTAAAGTCAGATACAGTCTTTGATAAGAGCAGTTCAAGAGTGCAGGAAAGGAGAAGATCCGGGCGTTTTGCAGAAGCGTTAACGGAAACCGGATCAGATGCGGATTTATGAATAACAACAATAACAACGACAACGGCAGAAAACCGCTCTACTATTATTATGTACTGGCGCTGGTGGTGCTGATGGTGCTGAACACATCGGTCTTTCCGGCTATGTTCAAGACCAAGGTGACCGAACTGCCGTACAATTCCTTTATCCAGATGATGGACGAGGGCAAGTTCGGCAAGGTGGAGATCAGCGAGAAAC
The DNA here is from genome assembly GCA_017460905.1 of Acidaminococcaceae bacterium. Taxonomy (GTDB): domain Bacteria; phylum Bacillota; class Negativicutes; order Acidaminococcales; family Acidaminococcaceae; genus Succiniclasticum. Next base: position 332 of record JAFTZZ010000143.1, read on the forward strand.
GGATTGCGGCGACTGCCAAGGATCCGGAGGATAAGAAGATTTACGTGACCGGCCGTGTCGAGGATAACCAGCTGGTGGAGAAGCTGACCAAGAGCAAGGTGGAATTCTCCCAGGTCATTCCCCGGGAAAGCGGTCCGCTGGAAAGCCTGTTTACCAACTGGATCCTGCCGATCATCATTTTCTTTGCCATCGGGCAGCTGCTGATGCGGTACATGGGCGGCAAGGGCATCGGCGGCATGGGCAACTTCGGCAAGAGCAATGCCAAGGTGTACATGCAGGCCCAGACCGGCGTGACCTTTGCGGACGTGGCCGGACAGGACGAAGCCAAGGAAGCGCTGGTGGAACTGGTAGACTTCCTGCATAATCCCGGCAAGTATTCCTCTATCGGCGCTACCATGCCCAAGGGCGCGTTGCTGGTAGGGCCTCCCGGCGCCGGTAAGACGCTGCTGGCCAAGGCTATCGCCGGTGAGGCAAAAGTTCCGTTCTTCAGCATTTCCGGTTCTGAATTTATTGAAATGTTCGTCGGCATGGGCGCGGCCCGTGTCCGCGACCTGTTCAAGGAAGCGCAGAAAAAAGCACCCTGTATCGTATTTATCGACGAAATTGACGCCATCGGCAAAAAACGCGACAGCGGCGCCTTTGGCAGCAACGATGAACGGGAGCAGACTCTGAACCAGCTGCTGTCGGAAATGGATGGCTTTGACGGCAGCAAGGGTGTTATCATCCTGGCGGCTACCAACCGTCCGGAATCCCTGGATGCGGCGCTGCTGCGTCCGGGCCGGTTTGACCGCAGAATCCCGGTAGAGCTGCCGGACCTGAACGGCCGTGAAGCGATCCTGAAGGTTCATGCCAAGGATGTCAAAATGCGCGACGACGTGGATCTGAAAAAGATTGCCCGTTCTACCCCCGGCGCCAGCGGTGCGGAACTGGCCAACATCATCAATGAGGCGGCCCTGTGCGCGGTACGCAACAAACGGGACCGGGTGACCAATGCCGATCTGGAGCAGGCGGTGGATATCATCATCGCCGGATACCAGCGCAAGAGCATGGTCATTTCCGAGGAGGAAAAGAAAAATACGGCATACCATGAGATCGGCCATGCGCTAGTGGCTGCCAGCCAGACCCACAGCGCGCCGGTGGAAAAGATCACAATCATTCCCCACACCAACGGCTCTTTGGGTTACACCATGCAGGTGGATGAGCAGGAAAAGGTAAATTACACCAAGGAAGACCTGTTTACCAAGATCGTTACCTTTACCGGCGGCCGGGCCGCGGAGGAAGTGGTGTTCAACCACATGACCGCAGGCGCTTCCAACGATATTGAGCAGGCGACCCGTCTGGCCCGGGCCATGGTGACCCGCTTCGGCATGACCGAAGAATTCGGCATGATGGGCATGGAAACCATCCAGAACGCCTATCTGGGCGGCGACGCGACCCTGACCTGCAGTGAAGCGACCCTGGCCAAGGTGGATGTCAAGGTGATGGAAATCATCAAAGAGGCCCATCAGAAGGCGCTGGAAATTTTGCGGGAGCACCGGGAGGATCTGGACCGGCTGGCTGCGTACCTGCTGGAAAAGGAAACCATTACCGGTGTGGAATTTATGGCGATCCTGAACAACGAAGACCCGGCGGAGGCGGTACGCAGGGCGGCGGAAGACGCGGAAACCCGCAATGCGGAGCAGCGTGTGAAGGACGAGGAGAAGGCCCGCAGGGAAGCGGAAGAACTGGCGGCCAAGCAGTCCCAGTGGACGGCGGCTTCGGCAGCAGCCGGCATGCAGAGCGGCGCGCTGGGCACAGAAGCGGTGGACGCGGAATTCCGTCCGGCAGAGGAAGATAAAAAAGAAGAGTAAAAAAGAAGAGGAGGAAATCATCATGGCAAAATCCAAAGTGTATTTTACCGATTTCCACATGCCGTACGGCGGGGACCCGCTGCCGGTGAAGCTGGCCAAGCTGATGAAAAAGGCAGGCTTTAACAACATTGATTTCAAAGATAAGTTTGTGGCCATTAAAATGCATTTCGGGGAAGCCGGCAATCTGGCGTACCTGCGGCCCAATTATGCCAAAGTGGTCGTGGATATGGTGAAAGCGGCAGGCGGACGTCCCTTCCTGACGGACTGCAACACCTTATATGTAGGCAGCCGCAAGCATGCGCTGGAGCATCTGGATACCGCTTATGTCAACGGGTTCAACCCGCTTTGTACCGGCTGTCATGTGATCATTGCCGACGGCCTGAAAGGGACGGATGAGGCGCTTCTGCCGGTACCCAACGGCGAGGTGCTGAAGGAAGCGAAGGTCGGCAAGGCCCTGGCGGATGCGGATATCATCATTTCCCTGAGCCATTTTAAGGGGCATGAAATGGCCGGTTTTGGCGGCGCCATTAAGAATGTAGGCATGGGCGGCGGCAGCCGGGCTGGCAAGATGGAACAGCACAGCAACGGCAAGGTTGCGGTGGATCAGGATAAGTGCGTGGGCTGCGGACGCTGCGTGAAGATCTGTGCCCATGGCGCGCCCTCC
>JAFTZZ010000144.1 GCA_017460905.1 Acidaminococcaceae bacterium
AAAAGACCTGGTCAACTGCGTGGGAGACCTGTCTAAGATCGTAATGTAAGACTGCTATATTGAATTGTTATGTAATTTCGCCATACAAAAGGCCTTTCGTATAAAATTGCCAAATTGAAAATTTAAAATGTAAAGCTTAAAGGAAAACGGGACAGTAAATCTGTTCCGTTTTTTACTGTACCTAAAAATTTCACAGAATTTACCTTGAATATATCTATGAACAGTGGTATAGTATATACTAAATAGGGGGTTCAACTCCGTTTGGGTGTACAATAAAAATAAAAAAGGAGCAGACATTATGGAGAAAGAAAAAGAGTATCTGTTGTGGTTTGAGCAGATGGAGCGCAAAGATGTGGCTATCGTGGGCGGCAAATCCTCCTCCCTGGGAGAAATGACAGCCAAGACCGATGTTCCGGTACCTTACGGCTATGCGACCACCGCCTATGCCTACCGGTATTTTATCGAGAAAACCGGCCTGAAGGAAAAGATGGCTGCCCTGATCGCACAGCTGACCGACGTAGAAAATACTGCGTTACTGCGCGACATCAGCGCCAAGCTGCGGAAAGCCATCATGGACGAGGAAATGCCCAAAGATCTGCAGACCGCTATTTCCAAAGCCTATAAAGAACTGGGCAAAAAGGTCGGCGAAAAAGAACCGTATGTAGCCGTTCGGTCCAGCGCTACTGCGGAAGATCTGCCGGACGCCAGCTTTGCAGGCCAGCAGGATACCTATCTGAATGTACAGGGCGCGAAAATGATTATCCAGAAGGTAAAGGAATGCTACGCTTCCTGCTTCACCGACCGCGCTGTATATTATCGTGAAAAACAGGGCTTTGACCATCTGGACGTAGCGTTGTCTGCCGTTATCCAGATGATGGTTTACTCCAAAGCTGCCGGCGTTATGTTTACCGTAAACGTAGCCAACGGCGAAGATAAGAATGTACTGATTGAAGGCGCGTACGGTCTGGGCGAATATGTAGTACAGGGTACCGTAACGCCGGATGATTACCTGGTTTCCAAAGACAAACTGGAAATCCTGGAAAAGACCGTTAACCCGCAGGAAGTAAAACTGATCCGCAAACCGGGCGGCGATGTAGAAGAGGTTCCCGTACCGAAGGAAGAAGGCGAAGCGCAGAAGCTCACTGATGAACAGATTAAAGAACTGGCGGGTTATGCACTGAAGATTGAAAAACATTACGGCTGCTACATGGATATGGAATGGGGCATTGACGAGCGGGACGGCAAGATCTGGATCCTGCAGGCCCGTCCGGAAACCGTATGGAGCCGCCGTAAAGCAAAGAATGCCGACAAACCGGAAGAGAAGGGAGCTGTTACTACGGAGCATGTAGTTATTGTTAAAGGTGCGCCGGCAAGCCCCGGCCAGGTATCCGGCAAGGCACATGTCATTCTGGATCCTTCCATGATCGACGAATTCAAACAGGGTGAAATTCTGGTAACGGAAATGACTGCTCCGGACTGGGTTCCGGCTATGAAGAAAGCAAAAGCCATCGTTACCGACAGCGGCGGCATGACCTGCCACGCTTCTATTGTCAGCCGCGAACTTGGCATTCCCTGTATCGTAGGCACCAAGAGCCGCGGCGCTGCTGCGACGGCTTCTATCCAGACCGGCGACGACATTACCGTTGATGCAACACACGGTGTTGTTTACGAAGGCATTCTGGAAGAGGCAAAACCGGCTGCGCAAGCAACGGCTGCTGCAGGCGCAACCGTAACGGCGGAATTCTTCCCGCCCACCGGCACCAAGATCTATATGAACCTGGGCGATCCCGAACTGGCGGAAAAATATGCGGTACTGCCCTGCGACGGTATCGGCCTGATGCGTGAAGAGTTCATTTGGACCACCTATATCCATGAACATCCGCTGTATCTGATAAAGACCGGTCATCCGGAAAAGGTAGTAGACCAGCTGGCCGAAGGCATGCGCCAGGTTTGCCAGGCTATGGCTCCCCGTCCGGTAACCTTACGCTTCAGCGATTTTAAATCCAGCGAATACCGCGACCTGAAGGGCGGCGACGAGTTCGAACCCTATGAACCCTCCGCACTGTTAGGCTGGCGCGGCGCTTCCCGTTATTACGATCCAAAATACATCGAAGCTTTCAAACTGGAATGCCAGGCTGTACGAAAAGTCCGCGAAGAGTTCGGCTTAAAGAACCTGAACGTGATGATTCCGTTCTGCCGCAACATTGACGAAGCCCGCAAGGTAACTGCAATCATGGCTGAAGAAGGCCTGGCCCGCGGCAAAGACTTCAAGGTTTGGCTGATGGCGGAAATTCCGTCCAACATCATCCTGGCCGACCAGTTCAACGAATTCGTTGACGGCTATTCCATCGGTTCCAATGACCTGACCATGCTGATCCTGGGCTGCGACCGCGACAACGACACTGTATCCCACATCTATGATGAACGTAACCTGGCAGTACGCCGCGCCGTACGTCACCTCATCGAAGTGGCTCACAAAGCCGGCAAGACCGTTTCCATCTGCGGCCAGGCTCCGTCCGTATATCCGGAATTCTGTGAATTCCTGATCAAGAGCGGTATCGACAGCATCTCCGTAAATCCGGATACGGTTAAATTCACCAAGAAGCTGGCAGCGCAGATCGAACAGCGTATTCTGCTGGATTCCCTCACCCACAGAGGCCGTGAAGAAGCCGAAGACATTGAATGGTAATGCACAGGTTCGGGAGCGGAAGCTGAAAACTAAGAAACAGCCTGCTTTTGCATGCAGGATAAAAAACTAAAAACGAAAGGAACCACCCCTCAGGTTCCGGATTATGTGGCAGTTCGTTTTCGGGCTGCCACTTTTTTGTGAACATTTGGTAAAATCTGACTTTTTGTACGGATTTTGTTCTAAAACATCAAACATAATCATTCATTCAGTGGTATAATTACCATGTACGCGTATGTCATTTTGCAGACAGTAAAAATGCTGTAAAATTGCAGCGCGGCAAGCCAGATCTTCTTTTCACGGCAACGAAACCGGAAATATTATTTTATGAATTTTTTAAATTTTATTTCGAAAAGGAGTGTTACCGTGAAAACAGTTTTATTAACAGGTCATTTTTTGTCAGGCGCCGCTGAAGGCACGCAGCTTGTTCTTGTAGGAATCTTTTTACTTGGTCTTGCGGCAGAAGCGTATGTGGATCTGCGGCATATGATCATTCTGGATGAGATTTTGCTGGTGCTCATTCCAGCCGGTCTGCTTTATGCCGGTATGGGAGCTATGCACTGGCAGGACAGTCTGGCAGGAGCGCTGACCGGAAGTTCCGTATTAGGCGTTGTCTGGCTTCTCAGCGGGGGTGGACTGGGGCTGGGCGATGTGAAATTCATCGGTGTGCTGGGACTGTGGCTTGGTGTTTCCGGCGTAGTGACCGGACTGGCGCTGGCCTTTGTTACAGGCGGGGTCGCTGCAGCTGTACTTTGCCTGTTTGGCAATGCTTCACTGCAAAGTAAGGTGCCGTTTGGCCCTTTTCTCAGCCTGGGTGCTGTTATCAGCTTCTTCTATTCATCCCGTATCCTGTCCTGGTACTGGTCCCTTTTCATATAGTGGGAGGCGCCGGGATGCAGATTATCAGAAAATTACAGAAACGTATCAATATCGCAAAATTGCAGGACCTCGTCTTCGGCAAACTGACGCTGCTGCGTATTACCGGAACAGGAATAAAGGTCCGGCAGGGCCGCAAACGGCTGCAGTATGAATTGCCGAAGACCTTTCAAAGCTATAATTATCTGAATCATCCGGAAGAGATGGCAGACTGGCTGCAGGCAATGCTGCAGGAAGAACCGCTGCGGGTCCGGAGATGCAAAATCGTGCTGGACGCAGGGCAGGTCTTTTTACAGACACTCAGGCTGCCGGAGATGACGGAACAGGAACGTGCCAGCTGGCTGCGCTGGGAAGGCATGCAGTACATACCGTTTGCCCCGGATGTCTGCCGGGCGGCGTTAATTCCCTGGAAGGAAGAGGGGAAGTTCCTTGTAGCCGCGATACCTGTGGAACGGATTACAGCACTGGAGCAGATGGCCGGTTTTCTGAAAGCCCGGCTGGAACAGGTAACTGTTGCCGTACCCGGACAGTCCTGTCTGCCGCTTAATTTTATGCCAGCCGTTTCCCGAAAGGAAAAAGCGGCCCGTTGGGGGTATCAGGGCGCCATCGTCCTATGCCTGCTGACTTCTATGGGGCTGCTCGTACACAACGGGCTGCAATGGCAGCGGCTGCGTACCAACTGGCAGAAGGCGCAACAGGAACTGATTCCGCTGCTTTCCGTAAAAAGGGAGTATGCGGAAAGCCGGGAAACTGCGCATCGTCTGATAACATATCAGCAGCTGCTGGAGCAGGCGGAGCACAGAAACCGCAGTCTTTATCCGCTGCTGCGACTGCTGGCAGAACAGATTCCGGAAGGCTGCTGGCTGGAAGAACTGCAGTTGGCAAAAAATAATTCATCACAGCAGTTACACAATACAATCATACAAAACACGAAAAAGAATACGACACAGCCAAAGAACGAATATCCCGTGCAGATGGAACTGCGCGGTTGTGCAGAGACATTTGCGGCAGTGCAGAAATTTACTGAAAAACTCAAAGCCTCGAAACTCTTTACCGGAGTCAGCGTAGCGGAAAGCGGGGAGAAGAAGCTGGCTGCCAAAGACGGAACCGCAACAGGACAAACTGCAGTCACCTTTTTAGTAAGAGCTGATATTGCCGCTGATGCTGCTGCAATAGAAGAAAGCGGCAAACCGGATCAGAACGGTATCGCAGTTAAAACTGCCGAAGCGGCAGGGGAGGAACGCCCATGAATTTGTCGTTCCTTTCTTCCTTGGCGAAAAAGTTTACTGCATTGCGGTCGGGCATGACTGAAAACAGCAAATACGCGTGTATACTGTTGCTTTCCGTGATGGTTCTGACCGCCACTTTCACAGGCATCGCAGGCCCGCTGCAGAATTTACAGCAGCGCAGGACAGAAGAAATCCGTTACATGCAGAAAGAAATTGAACTGTACCGGTTGTTTTTACAAGACCCGGACAGGCAGGAAAAATTGCTGCAGCAGCAGATCGTACTGCATAAATTACGGGGTCAGCTGCCCGCAGATCCCCAAGCGGAGCTGATTGTGAAGAAACTGTACAGAAAAGCGGAATATAACGGTGTCACTATCACCAGACTGAAACAGCTTCCGGTCCGGAAAAATGAACAGCCGCTGCAGCAGCTGGCGTGGGAAACAGAATGCACCGGCGCCTGGGAGGATCTGCTGGGGTTTGTGAAGGACATTGAGAATCAGGAGCCGTATACCCGCCTGTCCGATGTACAGGTTTCACGCGTCCGCAACAGCAGGGAAATTTCAGTGAAAGCGGCAGTTGTTGTGTATTTTTGCCAAAGAAAAGACATTATTTCGTGACATACTATATACGGGAATCTATACCCATTTTTGTCTTATCTATTGTTTTATTTCAATTTGAGGGGGAAAAGGAAGGCATCATCATGAATCTGAAGGACAAACGGTTACGGATCCTGATTATTGCACTGATTGTTATAGTCGGGGTTGTCGCGTTCCGCGTCATATCCAATATCATGGCGCGTAACAAAGAAGCAAACAGCAGCAATCAGGGACGCGTGGCTGTCATTACGGCGGCGTATCCGAAGCGGGAGACCATCATTCCGAAGTTCCGTTTTTCCGGCACGCTGGACCCGGTCTGGCAGGCCGATGTGGCTGCCAAGGTAGACGGGCGTATCGAAAAGGTGCTGGTGGAGGAAGGCCAGGCAGTGGAAGCCGGGCAGGCGCTGGTGGTGCTAGAACAGGTGGATACGGCTGCCGGCGTGATGAATGCCAAGGGCTCTTATCTGGATGCCAAAACAAATTATGAAAAAGCGAAAATGGATGTGCACCGTTACGAAGCACTGTACGAACGGGGCGCTGTTTCCAAAGAGGCGCTGGATAACATGCGCTTTGCGCTGGAAAATGCCAGGGGCAAGCTGGATGCGGCTCGGGGCAGCCTGCATTCGGCGGAGTCCAATCTGGGCGGCACTACCGTAACCACCCCGCGGCCCGGGATCATTCAGAAACGGTATTATCAGGAAGGCTACTATGCCAAGGTCGGCACAGCCCTCTTTAACATTGCTGATATTTCTACTCTGTTTGCCAAGATTGATGTGCCGGAAGGTTATGTCAACAGCGTGGCAACAGGCGGCAGGGTAATGTTTACGATTCCCTCCATGAGCGGCGAAAATAAAACCGTAGAAGGAACCATTACCCGCATCAGCCCGGTGGCGGTACAGCCGGCCCGGACATACGAAGCCGAGGTGACGGTGGACAACAGTTCCAACCGTCTGCGGGGCGGCATGTATGCAGAAGCATTGATTACGGCCATTCCCAAGGAGAACACGTTGACCATACCCATGACGGCCATTTCCATGCGCGATGACCAGCGTACCTGTTATGTGATCGAAGACGGAAAAGCGGTACGCAAGGTGCTGACTACCGGGTACATCGGTGAAAACCTGGTAGAAGTGCTGAGCGGCGTCAGCGAAAAAGATTATGTCATCACCGGCGGACTGAACAAAGTACGGGAAGGCGCAGCGGTTAAGGTGTCGGAGAAGGGTTTGGCAAACGAATGATTGAGACATTTATAAAACGGCCTGTTTTTACCACCATGTTCATATTGGTCCTGATCGTCTTCGGTATCCGCTCCTATCCGGGGCTGGGCGTGGACCTGTATCCGGACGTGGACCTGCCCATGGTAGGCGTTACGGTTACCTATGAGGGGACCGCGCCGGAAGAAATGGAAACGCTGGTCACCAAGCCCATTGAAAGCAGGGTCAGCCAGGTTTCCGGCATCAAAACAATTACTTCAACGATCCGCGAGGGCTATTCCCAGACGGTACTGGAATTTGAAATCGGCACCGACCCCCGCCAGATGGCCAGTGAGGTCCGTGAAAAGGTGGCCGGTGTCCGCAAGCGTCTGCCGGATGATATCGACGAGCCGGTGGTGCAGCGGTTTGATATGGCGTCCCAGGCAATCGCTTCCTACAGCTTTTCTTCGGATAAACGCAGTACGGGCGAGATCCGCCGTATTGTCAACGACGTGCTGATCGACGGCCTGCAGATGCTGGAAGGCGTGGCTGACGTTCAAATCTACGGCTCCGGCGACCGGGCCATGAAGGTCCATGTCAAATCAGAAAAGCTGAATCAGTATGGTATTTCCTTCCAGACGGTGCTGCAGAAAGTGAACAGCGCCAATATCAACACGCCCGGCGGTAAGGTTCGGGATGATAACAACACTATTACAGTCCGTACTATCGGCAAATTGAATACAATTGATGACTTTAAGAAAATTGTTGTAGCTAATAAGGACGGCAAGCCAATCCGTCTGACAGACGTAGCCGATGTGGAAGACAGCTGGGAGGACGCAGAGTCCTTTTCCCGTACCAACGGCATTCCTTCCGTCATGATGGCGGTTCGCAAACAGAGCCGCACCAATACGGTAGAGGTTATTGACCTGGTGAACAAGGAACTGGCCAAGATGATGGCCCAGGACATGCCGCCCGATATCCACATGGAAATCGTCCGGGATCAGAGCCGTTACATCCGGGAAAACGTGGCGGATGTATGGAACACGATCCTGTTTGGCGGCTTTTTGGCCCTGCTGATTACCTACCTGTTCCTGGGTGACCTGCGGGCTACCATTATCGGCGGTCTGGCCATACCGACATCTATCATTGCAACCTTTTTCCTGATGGATATCATGGGCTTCACCTTGAACAACATGTCCCTGATGGGCCTGTCCCTGGCTGTCGGGTTCCTGATTGACGACGCCATCGTGCTGGTAGAAAATATTTTCCGTCATATGGAAATGGGGAAAAATCCCTTTACGGCTTCGGCTGATGCTACCAAGGAACTGGTGCTGGCCATACTGGCGACGTCCATGTCGCTGTTGGCAGTGTTCGTGCCGATCGGAAGCATGGGCGAGACCATCGGGCAGTTCTTCAAGCAGTTTGGTCTGACTGTTGCGTTTGCACTTACCTTTTCCACGATTTCCGCCTACACGCTGACCCCTATGGTTTCAGCCCACTGGCTGAAGCAGCCCGGGGAGGACAAGGACTTTCGTCCGGCGTTTGTGGATAAAGTACTGAAAAAATTCAACGACGGGTTTGAGTATGTGCGCAGTCTGTATAACGAGCTGATGGCCTTTGCCATCCGGCATCCTAAAAAGATCGTGGCCGGGTCGCTGGCGACGCTGGTCTTCAATCTGTTCCTGCTGCCCTTTGTGGGTACGGAACTGCAGCCCATCTACGACTCCGGCGAATTCCGGGTCAATATGAAAGCGCCGGCGGGTATCGGTCTGGATCAGATGGCGACCTGGTCTAAATATCTGGAAGATACTGTCATGAAGATCAAAGAAGTGAGCGTAGCTTCGATGCATCTTGGCGGCGTCAGGACACAGGTGAACGAAGGCGCGATTGAAGTGAAGCTGAAGCCGCTGGAAGACAGAAAGCGCGGTATGCTGGACATTATGAGCGAACTGCGTAAGGATTTCCGTAATATCGGCGAGATGCAGGTTGCAGTAGTTACAAACCAGGGCAGCCGCGGCGACCCTCGTCCGGTACAGATCGGTCTGCGGGGCAGCGATCTGGTGCGTCTGACAAAATATGCGGAAGACCTGGCGGAAAAAATCCGGCAGGTTCCTGGCTCGGCCGACGTGGAAGTGGTCGGTATCGATCCGGAGCCGGAAATCATGGTACGGCTGGACCAGACCAAGGCGAGCCAGCTGGGCCTGGATAACGCCAGTGTGGGCCGTGTCGTACAGTATGCGTTCCAGGGAAAGAGCACCGGTAACTCGTATACAATCGGCAACAACGACTATGACATTATCGTGCAGATGGATAAAAAGGACCGCCGGACCATTCAGGACGTGGCGAATCTGCGTGTATCTACCGAATCAGGTGAGTTCGTGCGCTTAGGTGATGTGGCGGAAGTGAAGCTGGGCTCCGGTCCTACCCGTATTGACCGGGAAGGCAGACAGCGTCAGATCGGTGTATATTCCAATGCAGTGGGTACTTCCCCCGGCGATCTGCTGAAGGTGATTGAAACCCAGCTGATTCCGGAACTGAACATGGATATCGGGTACCGCTATAAGCTGATCGGCAATTCCGATATGATGAGCCGTATCTTCGGGGAAATTGTAAAAGCGGTTGTGCTGGCCATTGTGTTGATTTATATGGTACTGGCAGCGGAATTTGAAAGCTTTTCCCAGCCCTTTGTCATCATGATGAGCCTGCCCTTTGCCATCATCGGTGCAGTACTGGGCCTGCTGGTAGCGAATCAGACGGGTAACATGATGTCCCTGATCGGCGTTACGATGCTGTTGGGGCTTGTTACAAAGAATGCGATCCTGCTGGTCGACTATGCTAATCAGGCAAGAGAGAGCGGCATGCCGTTGCGGGAAGCAATCCTGGAGGCGTGCTCGCTGCGTCTGCGCCCGATTTTTATGACGACGCTGTCTACGATGCTGGGTATGCTGCCGGTGGCGCTGGGTATCGGCGCCGGCGCGGAGCTGCGCCAGTCCATGGGCGTGGTGCTGATTGGCGGCCTGACGACGTCGACGCTGCTGACACTGGTGGTTGTGCCGCTGATTTATATGTTGACGGAAGAGTACAAAGAAAAGCGTAAGGCACAAAATTAAGTATGGTGATTTTCTATGAGTTATGAGACGGATATAAAGGATGCGTTAGCGGCTTATAAGGCTGGTAAACTGACTGATGACGAAATTGTTGAGAAATTCCATGAGCTTAGCATAACTGACCTGGGCTATGCGCAGCTGGATCACGACCGCAGTCTGCGGCGCGGGTTCCCCGAAGTGGTGTACTGCGAAGGGAAGTCGCTGCAGCAGGCGGCGGAGATTTTGCAGGTGCTGGCGGCAAGGCATGGAAATGTACTGGGGACCCGGGCGTCCAGGGAACTGTATGACATTGTAAAAACCAGACTGCCGGATGCAAAATATTTTGATCAGGCGCGGCTGATTGTGCTGGAGAAGGAACCGTTGGCGAAGGATCCGGATCATAAGATTGCGGTAATTACCGCAGGTACCAGTGATGTACCCATTGCGGAAGAGGCGGCTATTACAGCAGAGCTGATGGGCAATGAGGTTATTCGCATCTACGATGTGGGCGTGGCGGGAATCCATCGGCTGTTAGGTAAAGTGGAGGAGATTCGTAGTGCCAATTTAATCGTTGTCATTGCCGGTATGGAAGGAGCTTTGGCCAGCGTGGTAGGCGGGCTGGTGGACAAGCCGGTCATTGCAGTGCCCACCAGTGTGGGCTACGGAGCCAATTTCAAGGGCCTTTCCGCGTTGCTGGGTATGCTGAACAGCTGCAGCGCCGGTGTGGCGGTGGTGAACATTGATAACGGGTTTGGAGCCGGACGCATGGCCAGCATTATTAATCATTTACGGTAATGGAGAAAACTATGAACGCATTGTATATCGAACCGTTTGCCGGTATCAGCGGGAATATGCTGCTGGGCGCGCTGATTGACGCGGGTGTGCCCTTTGCATATCTGCAGAAGGAGTTTGCCAAGCTGCATCTGGGTGAGTATGAACTTGTGAATAAGAGCGTGAATAAGAATGGCATTCAGGCGCAGTATTTCAATGTGGTGCTGCCGGAAGAACACCATCATCACGAGCACGAGCCTGAACATGAGTATCATCACCATCATGAAGGTGAAGAAGTACATGACCATGCCTGGATGCATGCCCATGGCATTGCGCATTCACATGAGCACAATCACGAGCATGACCATCACAACCATGAACATGCGCACGAACATGAACATCATCACCACGAACACCGCAATCTGCACGACATTGAAGAAATTTTGGATCATTCCGATTTGTCAAAAGCAGTCATTGACAAGGCAAAGGAAGTGTTTCTTGCTATTGCAAAAGCAGAAGCGAAGGTGCATGGCAGTACGGTGGAAGAGATTCATTTCCATGAAGTAGGCGCTATTGACACCATCATCGATGTGGTGGGGAATATTTTAGCATTGCAGTATCTGGGCATTGAAACGATTTTTACGACGCCGGTCAACACCGGGTTTGGTTTTGTGCAGTGCGCCCACGGGCAGATGCCGGTACCGGCGCCCGCAACCGCAGAATTATTGCAGGGCATGCCTCATTACCGGGGAACCGTGGATAAGGAAATGACAACACCCACGGGTGCGGCACTGCTAAAAGTGCTGGCAGTTCCAGTGGAAGAAGTACCGGCAGGTTTTAGCGGCGAGACAATCGGCTACGGCGCGGGAACAAGAGACGTGTCGATTCCCAATGTGCTGCGCATCAATGTAGGGGCAGTAAAGGATAAAGCTGCAGCAGAACCCCTTTTGATCCTTGAATGCAACCTGGACGACATCAATCCGGAAATTTTGCCTTATGTGCTGGACAAATTACTGGCTGCAGGCGCTCGGGACGCATGGCTGCAGCCCATCATCATGAAAAAGGGCAGACCGGCACAGATGATTAAAGTGCTGTGCGTGCCGGAACAGCAGCAGGCGATGGAGCAGATTTTATTTGCAGAAACCACTACGTTGGGAGTGCGGTCATATGCGGTGCAGCGTACCGCGCTGGAACGCCGCTGGCGCAATGCGGAAACACCCTGGGGAACGGTGCGTGTGAAAGAAGGGCTGCTGAACGGCGATGTGGTCAATGCCGTGCCGGAATTTGAAGACTGCAAACGTATTGCACAGGAGAGCGGGAAACCGCTGAAGGAAATCTATAAAAATACATTCTGAACCCGTTCAGAATATGAAACTGAGGCATCCAAGTTGGAATTTGAAGAATATGTCGACCTGGTTGAAGACAATCTTTGCGCGTTGGGCAACGTTCAGACAAAATCTATCAACTACGGCGTGCAGTTTGTTGTATCAGGAATCGGCAAAAAAGTTACGTTGAACGTTTACAACGGAAAAAAAGGCATCAGCCTGGTCTGGGGCGGCGGGGATTCAGATTTGCAGGCGCAGGCAATTGAGGCGGTTCGCAAAATCCGCCTGAAAGAAGACAATGTAATGTCGGCCGGTGCTGCATCCGAAACCAAAGAAGCAAAGGTAAAAACAACGGCAGTGAGACGTTTCGATGTGCAGGCAGCCGCTGCAGACGGTGTTCACCTTAGCGCATCCCAACCCCGCATGCTGCTGGCGCAGGAAACGGGTTTCCCCGGTGTCTGGATGGGCAGCGACGAAAGCGGAAAAGGCGATTATTTCGGTCCGTTGGTAGTAGCGGCAGTGTGTCTGGATGTGAAGGGCGGGGATGCGTTGCTGGCTGCCGGTGTAAAGGACTGCAAGTCGCTGTCTGACGAAAAGATTCTGGCGCTGTCCGCCGTTATCGAGAAAACGGCGCTGGCAACCAGCGTGCTGATCATGAAGCCCCATATCTATAACATGCGCTATGAACAGGTGCAGCAGAAAGGCGGCAACCTGAACACCCTGCTGGCACTGGGTCATATCGCAGCCCTGAAGCAGGCCTGGCAAAAATATCCGGATTGCCATTGGGCAATCGTAGACCAGTTTGCCAAGAATGAAAGTATTCCTGACGGTGTGCATGCTTTTGCGCCGCAGATGCAGGTCTGGCAGCGGCCGCGGGCGGAAGAAGATATTGCCGTGGCAGCGGCCAGTGTGCTGGCCCGGGGCGCATTCCTGCAGACAATCCGGATGCTGGCACATGAGGCCGAGATCGGCCGGATTCCCAAGGGTGGCGGCGAAGCAGCTACCAATGCTGCCCGGCGCCTCGCGCAAAAAAAAGGAACGGAAGCGTTACGGCAATATGTTAAATTGCATTTCGCCAATACGCAGAAACTATAAGGGGAACGCTGAAGTGTTGCGAAGACGGCTTTTCCCAAAGAACTGGTGACTACAGAATGCTTCGAAACAAACTGTACAGACGGCTTGCGCTGCTGGTCATCTTTGTCCTGATCATTTCAGCGGCAGTCATCTATTTCACATTCGATATCCGCGCGCTGGATTACCTGACCATGTTTTCCTCATGGTCTGTTTTGTGTGCCCTGGGGTCGCTTGCTATCGGTCTGTTTTTCGATGGCACGCGTCTCTTGACGCTGGCCCGGATCACCGGTGAGGACTTACCCCTGTCGGATGTGACCAAGGTAGTGCTGAGCAATTATTTCCTGGCGCTGCTGACGCCGGGCGCAACCGGGGGAGCTATCGCCCAGGTCATGTTCATGCGCAGAGCCGGGGTGCCAGTGGCCCGTTCTACCCTCATTATTCTGGTACGGACTATTATGTCCATCTTTTTCCTGATCATCACGGTGCCTTTCTTCATGGAGCAGGATGAAGCCATCACCAGCTGGGTCCCGCTGCCGATCATCGTGATGGTGTCGGTACTGTTTATAGCTATTCCCATCACTGCTATCATCCTGATGCACACCGTATATCCGGAGCGGATGATCTATCATTTCTCCCGTTACTTTAAACACGAACGGAGACGGCAGGCTTTCAGCTGGTACCACGATTTCCGTAAGGCCGTCTATGTCATGGGCAAGCAGCCGGTCATGGTACTGCGGGCCTTTATCGAATCCGGCGTCAGCCTGACGTTTATCTACCTGACTGTTCCCTGTTACTTCATGGGGCTGAATTTTGATTTTGACCTGATCCAGGTGCTGGGCCGTATGTATCTGCTGAACCTGGTGCTGTATTTTTCCCCGACACCGGGGGGCAGCGGCATCGCGGAAGCTGGCTTTGTCGTACTGTTCTCCCAGCTGGTGCCCGGCGGAACCGTCGGTATCCTGGCGGTATTATGGCGCTTTACGGCGGAATACCTGCCTTTTGTGCTGGGTGCCTGCATCACGCTGCGGGCTTTTGGTTCCAACGTGCTGAACGTAGCGGAAAAACACATGGAAGCGGAAGAACGGCTGGAAGAGAAAAAATATAAGGAAACAGAACAGAAAATTGTAACCGAACAGCAACAGGAAGAGATGCAATGCCTGCAATCAGGGTATCCTGAAGAGATACCGCAACAGGCAGAAACCACACGGAAGGCGGATGCGGTGCGGCAAACCGACAAGAAGGGGACAGGCGGATGAAGCGCTGGAATGGGCAGGCTGTCTTCCGGACCGTCCTGATACTGTCCAGCAGTGTGCTGTTATTGTATGGCACTATTTTTTCACCGTCAGAACATTCGGAGTGGCAGGCCGTCCCCACCCTGCTTGCGGGCATGTTCCCCTGGACCGGGCTGCTGCTGAAATCCTGTAAGGACGGCATTTGTGAAAGCCGGACAGAAGATTTGCGGCGGAACGTGCTGCTGCTGCTGTGGGGCATTGCAGTCCTGGCAGCGTGCAGCCTGTGCCATATGTCCCG
>JAFTZZ010000145.1 GCA_017460905.1 Acidaminococcaceae bacterium
CGGAGTCGGCGGCTGTGCGCCAAAGCCCAGGAAGGACAGCGCCGCCAGTTCCATCATCATACCGCCGATATCCGTCGCCGCCGTAATGACAAGCGTCGTAATCGTGTTCGGCAGCATGTATTTCCACAGCATACGCCAGGTACTGGAACCGGTAACGATAGCCGCGTACACATAATCCGTATGGCGGACCTTCAGCACCAGCGAACGGGCCATACGCGCATACTTGGGCCAGGTCACCAGCGCGATAGCGATGATGGCGTTCCGCATGCTGGCTCCCAGCATACCGGCTACGGCAATGGCCAGTACCAGGCCCGGGAAAGCGATCATCATGTCAGCAATACGCATAATCAGCGCATCCACCCAGCCGCCAAAATAACCGGCCAGCACGCCCAGCGCTGTACCGATGACGAAGACAGCCAAAACCAGAACAAAAGTAGACGCTAAGGAAATACGGGCGCCATACAGGACGCGGGCATAAATATCACGGCCCATTTTGTCCGTACCAAACAGGTGCTTCGCGTCCGGCGCCATAATGGCATCTGCCAGATTGCCTGCGGTCGGGTCGATACCGCCAGCCAGTACGGGGGCAAAAACTGCGATAAGGATAATAATCACAGCCAAAACAGAGAAAAGGACAAAGCCTTTATTACTCAAAAATTTGTTCTTTTTCTTATCCATACGCTTACCTCCTCAACCGCATACGGGGATCTATGTAATTGTAGGAGATATCCACAATCAGGTTGATCATCATATAAATGACGGAAACCCACAATACATATCCCTGGAGCAGGTAATAGTCCGCGGACATAATGGCAGAAACTGCCAAATTGCCCAGTCCCGGATAGGAAAAGATAATCTCAACTACACTGGTGCCGCCAAGCAGGGAACCGATAGACAAGCCCAGCATGGTAATCAGCGGCAGCAGGGAGTTCGGCAGCACGTTACCCCACAGAATCTTGTTTTCCGATACGCCACGGGCGCGGGCGCCGATGACATAATCGGAATGGAGCTCTTCCAGTACCGCCGTACGGACCTGACGGGTATACTTGGCCGTCATGGCAACCGCCAGGGTCACCGCCGGAAGGATCAGCGACTTAAAATCGCCGCCGGAAGAAACGACCGGCAGGAGCCGCAGCTTAACGCAGAAAATCAAAATTAACATAAGCCCAAACCAGAAGTTGGGAATGGACACGCCGAAAAAGGTAACTGCACGCACCAAATAATCAATCGGCTTGTTATGGTGTACAGCCGAAATGACCCCGAGGGGCACCGAAAACAAAAGCATGAGTACAGTAGCGGCCAGCGTAAGCTTCAGTGTTGGCCACAGGCGATCCAGCAGCAGGTCCGTAACGGGTTTCTGCAACATGAAAGACTGTCCGAAATCGCCCCGCAGGCAGTTCATAATCCAGTCCGTATACTGTGTGAAGAAAGGCTTGTCCAACCCCAGCGTCTTGCGCATCTGTTCTATCATTTCCGTAGTAGGCATGATACCGCTGTGGGTATAGATATTTCGCGCAGGATCCCCTGGCGACAGATAGGTTAATAAAAAGGTCAGAAAGCTGATGCCGATCAATACGATCACCATTTGCAGCAATCTGGACATTATCTGATTCTTATTCATTCTCGTCTCTCCTCGTCATAGGCGATTTCTCGCAGATGTCAAGAGAAAAATTACATATAAAGGATACGGCTTGCGCCGTATCCTTTTGTGTTTGCGTTTGCAACCCACCTTCAGATGGATTTATAATACTTATTTCGCACCGGCCGGTTTGATTTCGTCGGTAATCCAGTAGTAATCCAACGGATACATGTGAGCTGTACCAACCTTATCATTGTAGATGATGCAGCTGTTGTAGTAGCCGTCTACCAGCACTGCCGCTTCATCGATCAGGATCTGCTGGCACTGCTGCATCAACTCAGCATAGCGTTTCTGATCCATGGTTGTGCGCAGTTCTTCATATGCTTTATCGTATGCATCGCTCTTGAAGCCGCAGAAGTTATCTTTGTTTGGGCCGTACCAGTTAGCCATGAAGGTTGTCGGAGCGCCGGCAATCATAACGTTCCAGTTGTTGTTGTTGAAGTCGTATTCGCCGGCAACCAGCTTCGTCCACTGGTCGTCAGAGCTGCCGTATTCGCTCTTTACGCCGATACCTACAGCTTTCAGGTACTGGGTGTGTGCATCGGAGAAGTCGTTCAGCAGGCGGTTTGCGTAGGAAATGTAGCGCAGTTCGATGTTCTTGCCATTCAGTTCGCGGATGCCGTCGCCGTTGGTATCTTTAATACCGGCTTCGTCCAGGATCTTCTTGGCCCCTTCCGGATCGTATTCATACGGGTTCTTCAGCTTGTCGAAGCCGTAGCCCAGAGAGCTGGGGATAACGGACGGACCCGGGCTGTACAGGTTGCCAATGGTATTGGACTTGCAGATGGTCTTGTAGTCAATCGCTTTCAGGACTGCCTGACGCAGGGCTTTGTTAGCCAGCGGACGGCCTTCCCGCATGTTCATCCAGCTGAAACCGATACGTGTACCGGGCGCAACCTGAACCGTGAATTTCTTATCTTCCTGCAGAGCCTTCAGGTCGGCAACGTTCATGATATTTTCTGCCAGGTCGATCTGGCCGGCGCGCAGTGCGTTAGCTTTGGCGGAAGCGTCGCCCATGAACATGATCTTAACTTCTTCATAAGGCGGTTTGCCGTTCCAGTAATGGGGGTTGGCAACCATTTCATAACCTACATGATCTTTAAAGGTCTTAACCATGTACGGGCCGGTGCCGATAGCGCCGGTGTCCAGGTTCTTGGAACCCTTGATATCAAGGATACACATGGAGGGGTCAGCCAGGCTGGCCGGCATATCAGGATAGGCTTTTTCAGATTTAATGGTAACAGTGCCAGCTGCATCGTCAGCCGTAACCACTGCGCCTGCATCCAGGAACTTGGTCGGGTTGGTGGAACCTTTCTTGCCGGCTTCCCGGATCCAGTCCAAGTACTCTTTAACCTTGGTAGCAGTCATTTCGGTGCCGTTGCTGAATTTAATACCCTTTTTCAGCTTGAAGGTCCAGGTCTTGTTGCCGTCGCTGGGGGCAGCGGATTCTGCCAGCTGCGGAACAGCCTTTACGTTGTCGTCAAATTTGAACAATGTCTGGCCTACGCCGAAACGGCTGCAGTTCCAGGCAGTATTTACCTGAAGTGCCGGGTTGATCAGGCCGTCGGAATACATCTGGCAGCCAAAGGTCAGCGTTTTAGCAACAGCAGCTTTGCCGCCATCCTTCGGGGCATCCTTCTTGTCGCCGCCGCCACAGCCGGCCAGCAGACCGCAGGTAATCAGACCTGCTACCAGTAAAGCGGCGGATTTTTTGGATAATTTTTTCATAGAGTTCCTTCCTTTCCAAGTGAAGTATAATAAAAAATGAATAAAAAAGGTGAATTTGCACCCTGAAACCTGTTCCCTCCTGCTCCGTCCGTCAGCGCCGCATGCCCGTTTTTTGCTGCTAATCGCAAGGAATTACTACTCTGACAGGATTTCGCAAATGCGAGGTTTTTACCTTTGATTATGGTATCATATCTAAAACTGATTGTCAATTATTTATCATGCTTATTAAGAAGTTTTATTATTAATTTTTCTTTCTTTGATCCTCCTTCTACACAGACCGATATTTCACAAATAAAACGCCGCTTACCTGAATTTTCTTGACACCGGCGGCTGCTTCAGCCAGGTGCCCTTGCGCCAGTACCAGTACAGCATCGCCCCCGCCGTGCCCCAGGTAATCGGATAGACGGCCACCAGCAGGCGGATATCGTGAGCCATCTGCATAAACCCATACAGGATAACCGTGCGCAGCAGGCACTGGTTGAAAAGCACGATATACATGGGAACGGTAGATTCGCCTGCGCCCCGCAACGTGTCCGCGTAGGTTTCGAGGAACACATAAAAGAAATAGAAGGGAAACGAAATCCAGATGATGGTGATCCCCATGTCGATAACGGCAGGATCGGTGTAGAACACCCCAAAGGTCTCCCGTCCAAAATATAACAGGACGGCCGCCAGTATGAGCGAATAGCCCACGCCGAAAATCAGCGTGGTGCGCAGCCCGCTCTTCACCCGGTCAAAGAGCCGCGCCCCCACATTCTGCCCCGTAAAGGTCATCATGGCCTGGCCCAGAGCACACAGGGGCATATAGAACAGCAGCTCGATACGGTAATACGCGGTGAAAGCCGCAATCGCCACCACATCGAACCCGTTGATGAAATACTGCACGAACACATTGGAAAGCGTCACGACCACGCCCTGCAGGCCCGCAGGCAGGCCGATGCGGACAATCTCCCGCAGCAGCGGGCGGTCAACCGCCAGTTTCGGAATGCTCATGACCCCGTCCCTGACCAGATAGTACACGGCAATCACCGCGGAAATCACCTGCGACAAAACCGAAGACCAGGCTACCGCCAAAATCCCGTTCTCCATATACATGATAAACAGGTAATTCGTCGCTATGTGTATAATGCCGCACACCAGCTGGATCATCATGGGCGTCTGGGAATTGCCCAGCGCCCGCATGACGCCGGCCGCCATATTGAAGACCAGCATAAACGTCAGCCCGAAAAAGAAGACCTTCACATAATCCTGCGCGTCCCCGAAAATGCTGGCCGGTGTGTTAACAGCGCTTAAGAATGCGGAACCGGAAAGTTCGCCGATAACCGTCAGCAGCACGCCGCCGATCAGGCCCAGCATCATGGACGTGTGGATCGATTTGCTGAGCTGCACTTCCTCCTTGCGGCCAAAGGCCTGCGCAATAACAACGCCGGCGCCGATGCTGATGCCCGTAAACAGATTGACAAGGGCCGAGTTCAGCAGCACGCTGGCCCCGACAGCCGCCGAAGCTTCCGCGCCTAAAAAGTTGCTGACAAAGAGAATGTCAACGGTGGTATACAGCTGCTGGATCAGGCTGGCGCCCAGCAGGGGCAGCGCGAACAGCAGCAGCTTGCGGGCAATGGGACCGCTGGTAAGATCAAGTGTTTTTGCCAATTGTATTCACCTGAATTTTACGATTTATTTCTTCACAGTTTCTGACAGCGTTAGTCTTTCTTTGAAGACTCCGCTTCCTTATTTATCTTTTCCGGCAGCGCATGGGTATGCACGTGGCTGTGGGGCGCCTGGGGCACGTAATCCTCAGGCAGTTCCGCGTAAGCGCAAAGTACGCGGCCCGGGGTAATGGACAACGACGGCGTCATATAGAGCATCACACCGCTGAATTTAGCATGGAACTCATCCTGTTTTTCACCGAAGAAGTCGGTAGTATACCCCAGCAGTTCGCCCTCTTCCACCATTTCGCCGCTGTGCTTCGCGTGATACCAGCACGCCGGTTTCGTCGCCTCAAGGTATTCGATCTTGGTCAGCTCCTGAGGTGTGAATGTATGTACATGCCCGTGGTCGTAATCGGGCGTCATACCAACATATTTCAGGACATGCATGACATCGTCCTTGTATTCGTCAATATCCTCCCGGCAGCAGAAACCGGTGCCGCCGCGCTCGATGAGGATGCTGGGCACGCCGTTCAGCGCCGCGCAGTTATAAGCGCCTGTGGTCGCGGTGGAACGGACCAGGTACTCTACATTCAGCTGCCTGGCCATCTCCCGGGACGTGTTGTTCACCTCTTCCGTGGCATTTCCGGGGAAATAAGCGTAAGGGTGCAGGTCCTCCTGCAGGTCGCCGCTGTGCAGGTCAAGGTAGTAGTCCACTTTAAGGATAAATTCACGCAGCAGGAAATCAGCCAGCTTGTAGGTGCGGCTGAGAGAAGCATTGCCCGGGAAAACGCGGTTCAGGTTAAGCCCGTCCTCAGGACAGATTTCCGCCATACGCGCCCAAAAGGCCGAAACATTTACGGGATGCATGATGACAAGGCAGCCGCGGATGTCTTCGGGGTTCAGCTCTTTGCCCAGCTCCATGGCCGCGGCCGTGCCCGGATACTCGCTGCCATGCACGCCGGAGGTAACGAGAACGGTTGGCCCGTCAAATTTTCCGTTAATAAACGTTACGGGAATAATATTCAGCGTATGGGGCACATCCACATACGTACGTAATTTGGTTCCGGGTTCAATGTGATGATTTGCGAAGCAGACTGTGTGTAACATAAATTCCTCCTGAAATTAAAATATAATTAAATCAAATTCAAATTAAATTGAAACACTAATGATACTAAATTCTAATATACAGTAAATATACTATCATACTTTATTCTCTTTTTCAATGGACTACGGAAAATACCTGAGGCCGGAGAACGGTTCATCAATAAATTGAATATCTCGTCTGCGTGTCATTTCCCGTACGGCCTTGCCGTCAGTCAGCACAGTTTTGTCCTGCTCACCTCCTCAGTTTCGGTTAGTCGCCGCTAACCTGTTCTTTTAAAGAAAAGTCCCCCAAATACGATACATCGTCTTGCAGGGGACTTGCCAAATCCGGCCGAAGCCGGAATCACTTCATAATCTCGGCAAACTTTTCCTTGACCATGTTTTCTTCCACCGCCAGCTTATTCCAGTTCACAGACAGGGAATGGATCCGCAGGTCGTTCAGGTTTTGCGCGCCATTGGGTTCCCTTACCCCGTATTTCACCGGATGCATATAGGCTAAACTCATAGCCGACTGCCCTTCCTTGCTCAGCCACCAGTCAACCAGCTTTTTGGCGCCTTCGGGATTTTTTGAATCTTTCAGGATAGCTATATAACCGGGTACCAGGATGCTGCCCTCTTCCGGATAGATTACGGTAGCGTTAACGCCCTGGCTTATTTTCTGCTTCAGCGCGTTTTCTTCCATTGTAATTGTAATCGGGATTTCCCCATGGGCAAACTTCTCGCGCATCTCGTTGGTTTTGCTCACCACCACGCCGTTCGCTTTTAATTTCTGCCAGTACTCCCAGCCGTATTTATCCGTCAGCGCCGCCACGGTTGCCAGCGCCGTCGCCGCAGCCTTGGGATCCGGCATAGCGATCATTCCCTTGTACTTGGGATCCAGCAG
>JAFTZZ010000146.1 GCA_017460905.1 Acidaminococcaceae bacterium
AAAAATTACCTGATGGAGATAAACTCCCTCTCTATTGCTAAATATTGATTGTTTATGATAGGCAGGGGATATTTCACGCAAAAATGTTTTTTTAAGGCAAATATGGTATAATAAATTAATCCAAAAGTATTAATACTAAACTATTAAAAGAAATATTTTATATGAATAAAATAAAGTAGATCAGTGTTTTGTTCTGGAGGGTTTTGCAAATGAATCAGACCGATCATAATCATGCATTCAGTATGGGAATGTTCCTTGTGGCGCTAGGGATTGTTTACGGCGATATCGGCACGTCCCCCATGTATGTAATGAAATCCATCGTCGAGGGGAACGGCGGGATTGCCAATGTGGATCAGGAGTTTATCGTCGGTTCGCTGTCGCTGATCATCTGGACCATTACGCTGCTGACAACGATAAAGCATGTGCTGATCGCGCTGCGGGCGGACAATCACGGCGAAGGCGGAATCTTTGCCCTCTACAGCCTGGTCCGCGATTACGGAAAATGGCTGATCATTCCTACGATGATCGGCGGCTGCACCATGCTGGCCGACGGCGTCCTGACCCCGGCCGTGACCGTCACAACAGCCGTAGAAGGCCTGCGCAGCATCAGTGCCGTAGATGCGTTTCTCGGAAGCGGGCAGACTGTGGTGATACTGATTACGCTGACGATTATCAGCATCCTGTTCATGATCCAGCAGAGCGGGACCAGCTCCATTGGCAAAATGTTCGGGCCGGTCATGATGATTTGGTTTTTGTTCCTGGGCCTTACGGGAATCTGGCTGACGCTGGGGGATCTTACCATCCTGCGGGCGCTGAACCCGGTTTACGCCGTACAGGTCCTGCTCAGTCCCAACAACAAGGCCGGGTTTATGATCCTGGGCAGCGTATTCCTGTGTACCACCGGCGCCGAAGCCCTGTATACGGACATGGGGCATGTGGGGCGGAACAACATCTTCATCAGCTGGCCCTTTGTGAAGGTCTGCCTGATTTTAAACTATATGGGACAATGCGTCTGGATCATCCAGAACCAGGGCAACCCTGTCATACAGGCTATCGCGGACCTCAATCCGTTTTACGTGATGCTGCCGGAGTCGCTGCGGCCGGTGGCGATCCTGCTGAGCGCGCTGGCCGCGATCATTGCCAGCCAGGCCCTGATCAGCGGCAGCTATACGCTGGTGCATGAGGCTGCCAGCCTTGACCTTATGCCGCATTTAAACGTGCAGTATCCTTCGGACACGAAAGGACAGATTTATGTTCCGTTTGTCAACAACCTCCTGTGGGTCTTCTGCGCAGCTGTAGTCCTGTATTTCCGCAGCGGTTCCCGGATGGAAAACGCGTACGGCCTGGCCATCACCATCAGCATGCTGATGATGACGATCCTGTTCTGCGTTTATATCGGCGTGCTGCACAAACGCCGGCTGGCTGCCGTTGTATTCGCTGTTACGTTCTTTGCGCTGGAGGGCGTATTTTTCGTATCGAGCCTGGGCAAGTTTGCGGCAGGCGGCTATGTGGCGATCATCCTTTCCGCGGCGATCCTCTTTGTCATGGCCTGCTGGTACCGCGGCACGCAGATTGAGCAGGCGCAGCATATTTTCCTGAACATGCGGGGGTGTCTGGATGACATTAAAAAACTGCAAAATGATACTTCCATTCCGTTATGCAGCAACAATGTGGTCTATCTGGTCAAAGGCGACGACTCGGAAGTAATCGACCGGGATATCCTGTATTCGATCCTGGATAAAGATCCGAAGCGGGCGGACGCCTACTGGTTTATCAGCGTCAATACCAGCAACGACCCGTACCAGAAACAGTATGAAGTGGAGACCTTCGGCACGGATTACATCTTCCGCGTAAACCTGTATCTCGGTTTTAAGGTAAAACCCAGCGTCAATGTGTATCTCAGGCAGATTGTGCACGATCTGCTGGCGTCAGGAGAATTGCCGAAGCAGGAGAAACGTCACTCGATTTACGGGCCGTCGGATGTGGGGTCTTTCAAATTCTGCATGGTCCGTAAAATGGTGCCGCGTGAAGGGGATCTTGATTCAATGGACAGCCTGCTGCTTCATACGAAATACTCGATCCGCAGCATCGGCGGCAATCCAATCCAGTGGTACGGACTGGAAACCTCTAACCTGATCATTGAATACGTGCCGTTATTCCTGGCACAGCGGAAGCAGGAAGACCGGCTGGCGCGAATCTGATCGGCAGATTATTTTCCGGTTGACAGGCGGGCGCAATTTGCTACAATTAAAATAAAACCATGAGTTGCAGGGAAGGCTGCGACAAATAAGGATATCGACGAATAAAGTTAAATCCGGTTAGTCTGCTAACCGGATTTTTTACATTACACAAAAGACGCACACAAGCGATAACGGGTTTCCGTAAATCGCCTTGTGCGCGCCTTTTGATTATGGACGTAATACAAATTATCCTTTGCTTATTAATTGCCGGATGATTTCCATAGCGTCGTTCAGATACTCTGTCACTTTCTTTTCTTCCACACCGGCAATATAGGCCCGGCAGTGGTTCATGGGAATCAGTACTACTTTGGCTTTGCCGGACGAAATGGCCATGGCGATAGCGGGACTGATTTCCCCGTGCATGGCATTGGCCATGATGATGCCGGCCGGTCCCACGATGATATCCGCTTCTGCTGCGTTGAAGATGACAGCGTTGTCCCCTGTTGCCGCGAAAGTGGGTCCGCCCTTCATCATGTTTTCCGTGGCAGCGGAATTCGTGCCCACTGCGCCTACTTCTGCGTCGGGGAAATTTCTCACTAAAAGTTCAACCAGCGAACGGCCGATGCCGCCGCCCTGTCCGTCAATTACAACGATCCGCATATTCGTTTCCTCCAATTTTTCTGTCTGTTCAAGTATTATCTTCATCACAGGGAACTGGAATTCCGGCAATGTTAAAATAGTATTCGCCCCATTTGCAAAGAGAAACGACGATAGGAACAAGAGTTTCACCAAGTTCGGTGAGAGAATATTCCGTTTTAGGCGGGACAACCGGGTACAGGGTGCGGTTGATAACCCCGTCTTCTTCCAGTTCTTTCAGCTGTTTGCTCAGCATGCGGGGTGTTGCCTGCGGAACTGCTTTTTGAATTTCGCTGTATCTGCGGATACCGCCGATCAGCTCATACACAATCAGCGCCTTATATTTTCCGCCGATTACATCCATCGCAGCCTCAACCGGACAGTTGTAGGTTTTAATTTTTTCAATATTCATCCTGTTTTCTCCTGACTATACATTTTGATAGTATATCACAAAAAAGTGCGTTCTTGTCAAAAAAACAATTCTGGCTATAATTATATTCATGAAGGACTGAAATGTCAATCGGTGTTTCCATAATTCAACAAAGGAGAGATCATCATGGAAAAAATTAAAGTGTCTGATTATGAAGCGGTGCTGGCAGCTATAACAAAGTACACGGATGCCTGCAAAGAAGGAAAAAGCGAAATCATGAAGCCTGCATTTACTAAAAACGCGTTAATGTATGGATACCTGAACGGCGAATATTACAACGGTTCTATCGAAGCCCTTTACGGAGCAGTCGATGCATTTGGCCCCGCGCCGGAAACGAAAGCAAGAGTAGATGTTCTGAGTATTGAGGGAACCGCCGCCGTGGCGCGCGTGACGCTTGAGGACTGGCATGGGCTGTCCTTTACAGACTTCCATAGCCTCATTAAAGAA
This sequence comes from Acidaminococcaceae bacterium, assembly GCA_017460905.1. GTDB lineage: Bacteria > Bacillota > Negativicutes > Acidaminococcales > Acidaminococcaceae > Succiniclasticum. The sequence goes on from JAFTZZ010000146.1 coordinate 3,694, forward strand.
AACGGCCAGTGGAAAATCCTTGCCAAAGTGTTCCACCAGTATCAGTCATGATTTAGAGGCGGCATGAGTTTTTGAAACTTGCTGCCGGACGACCGTAGAGACAGATTTGAATTTGTGGAGGAATTGTAAGAGATGGCAAAGAAAATTATCATTTTAAATGGAAGCCCGCGCCCAAACGGAAATACCTCTGCTTTGACGGCAGAATTTAAACGGGGCGCAGAAGATGCCGGAAATGAAGTGACAGAGTTTCGGCTTTCAAGAATGAAGATCAACGGCTGCCTCGGTTGCTGGCGGGGAGGTAAAGACCCGGTTCACCCATGTACGCAGCGTGACGATATGGAACAAATTTACCCGCTGTACAAGGAAGCCGATATTGTTGTGCTGGCGTCGCCGCTGTATTACTGGTTCATCTCCGGTTTTCTTAAAAATGCGTTTGACCGGTTATTTGCAATTGCAGAAGGTGATCCCGATTACAGCAATCCGAAAAAGGAATGCGCGCTTATCATGGCAGCTGAAGGTGCGGGCTTTGAAGAAAGCGAGTTCTGGTACGACCATCTGGCAAAACATATCGGTTGGAAAAGTATCGGCAAAGTGCTCTGCGGCTATGTAACCCAGCCGGGAGATACCAAGGGTAAGCCGGAGTTGAAAAAGGCATACGACCTCGGCTATTCTGTCAAATAGCAGGAAAATATTTTATCATTTCACAAAATTAAATGAGCGGTTGTCGCAAACTTACGTTACGATAACCGCTCATTGACTTTTTATATAAGCCGGTCGTGGAGCGGGCTGTCACAGCAAATGCGTGAAAATCGGGGTGTTTCATTTATCCGATCCGTCCAATGTTGCCAATCCCTATATAAATAATGTATTATATTATTGTACCCAGGTAATTGAATCCAGTCTATTATGCAAATACAAGGAGGCAAACTAAATGAGCATTTACGGCAAAACAAAAGGAACCGACCTGGAAAAACAGATTGGCCAGATTGCAACCATGGAAGCAATGGGCGGCATGATGTATTACGCACTGGCGAGAACCGCACAGGACCTTGGTTTGGAAGAAGTCGCGAAAGAATTGATGGGGTTAGGCATTCAGGAGGTTAACCACGCAGGGTTTTACGCGACGTTGAACGGCAAGTACCCAAATAATGAGAAAGACTTTTGGAAGCTGGTCAAAGGTCTTTCCGCCGCTGAATACAAAGGCGAAGAAACGCTTAACAAGATTGCCGATGTGCTGCGGGCCAAAGGCTTGACGGAAGCGGCTGACGATGTTTCGTATTTTGCCCTGCAGGAAAAACATCACGGCATTAAAACGCAGGATATGTATGAAAAATATGCGCCGAAAGATGAAGCGGCGCCTGAAAAGGTTTACGTTTGCTCTGTTTGCGGCTTTGTTTACGAGGGCGATTTGGATTCCGAACCCACTGATTACAAATGCCCGCTTTGCGGATGTGCAAAAGGCGTATTTAAACTGCAATAAGTTCCGCGCTTTCCAATCATAATTTTTTGTTTACAAGCAGAAGAAGAGGCTGTAACAAAATAGGCCCATTATTGGAGTTGTAACAGAACAATAATCAGCAAAAACCAAAACAGAAAAAACTGCAAACAAACAATATTAAATATGAAGAAAACAGAAGAAAAAGTGCGTCGCCTTGCAAGCGACCACTTTTTTTATGACTGCAGTACAATAAAAATGAAGGAGGGATTGGAATTGATTGTCATTGAAACTATGTTGAAAGAACAAAGCGTGGCTTGTTTGTT
>JAFTZZ010000147.1 GCA_017460905.1 Acidaminococcaceae bacterium
AAGGACTGGGCGCCGTATCCGTAGTGGATGACAATGAAATCATGATTGGGCTGCTGACCGACGGGGATATCCGCCGCGGCCTTTCTAAAGGCGTCGATTTCCTGAAGCGGCCTGTAACTGAGCTGATGACAAAAAATCCCAAATACATTACACAGGAAAAACTGGCCGCCCAGGCCTTGCATATCATGGAAAGCCATACGCCGAAACCGATTACCGTGTTGCCTGTCATTGATGCAGAAAGGCATGTAATCGGACTGCTGCATATGACCGATCTGGTAAGGCAGGGTGTAGTTTGATGGCGGCTGGCGCCGCCTTCATAGCGCGCCACGAACGCTTCGGCTGTGTCCCGCGTTGCGTCGTGCCGTGTAAAGTATTGCTGTTTTATTTGCAGAGACTTCCTTAATGAACAGTTCCTCGCGCCCCTACGGGTAGCGTGGCGCTTATTCAGGCGGCGTCAGTCCGCCTCATCAACTATACGGAGACACTTATGGAATCGCAAAAGCTGTCGCATGAAGCATTGCAGCAAAAGGCAAAACAAATCAAGCTTGTCGCCCTGGACATGGACGGCACGCTGACGGATGGCAGCATCAACATCAGCGGGCAGGGCGAACTGTTCAAGCGGTTCAATGCCAAGGACGGGCTGGGCATCACCGCCGCAAAACGGCACGGGCTGCGAGTGGCGGTCATAACCGGCCGTAAAGGGCCGATTATTCAGTACAGGGCGGAAGAGCTGGGAATCGCGGAAGATGTGATGTCCGGGATTTCCGCCAAGAAACAGGCGATCCTTGCGTTAGCCGGAAAACATGGGCTTACGCTGGAGGAGATCGCTTTCATGGGCGATGATCTGAACGACCTTCCGGCGCTTCTGACAGCAGGCCTTTCCGCAGCGCCTGCGGATGCGGCGGAAGACGTAAAGTCGCGCGTTTCCTGGGTAGCGCCCCATAAAGGCGGTCAGGGGGCCGTGCGGGATCTGCTGGAGCTGATCCTGAAGGCCCGTGGCATATGGGAAACGATTATCAGAGAATACAGCGAAGAAGGAAAAGAGGACCGACAGTAATGTTATATGCAATCCTGAAGGCATTAAGCTGGCTGGCTTCCCATACACCGTACAAGCTGCTGGTGAAGATTGGGACAGGTTTGGGGCATATATACTGGCATATTGCGAAAAAGCAGCGGGTGCGTGCCGAAGAGACCATCCGGGAACGGCTGGGGTATGATGAACAAAAAGCAAAAACGGTCATCAGGCGCCTGTTTGTAAATCTGGGTATTTCCGTACTGGAAATGCTGTATATGCCGGCGTTAAATAAAGATAATATCCGGGGGCTTGTCACCTTCGACCATCCGGAAATTTTGTGGGAAGCGCTGCAGAAAAAGCGGGGCGTGGTGATGCTGGCCTGTCACATGGACAACTGGGAATGGCTGGGAGCCGCGCTGGCGCTGAACGGGTTCCCCCTGAGCGCCGTAGAAAAACCGCAGCCTAACCGGGTCTATTCCGACTTTATGAACGAACTCAGGCGGGGAGCCGGGCAGGAAATCTTTGCCCGGGGCAGCAGTGAAATCCTGGGCTGTGCCCGGGCCATGAAGAAAGGCCGTATGCTGGGGCTCATTGCCGACCAGGACGGCGGATATGACGGGATTTTTGTTCCCTTTTTGGGGAAGATGGCATCTACGCCGGCAGGACCTGCCTACTTTGCCCGCAAATTCAAGGCGCCCTGCATCCCCATCTATATAGTCCGCAAACCGGACGGCTACGGACATCAGGTGTTTGTGGAAGAACCCTTTTATTATGAAGATACCGGCGACCAGAAAGCCGATGATTATAAACTGACCTTGCGCATGACGCAATCCGTGGAAAAAATCATTAAGGAATATCCGGATAACTGGCTGTGGTTCCAGCACCGCTGGAACACTCCGTATGAGAAAGCAAAGGAAAAGGAGCAGAAGGGCCGTGAAAAATAAAAAAACAATCATGACAATTGCGGCCGGCCTTGCCGTATTGCTGCTGGTCATTGGCTGGCTTTTCTGGGGCGCTGAAGTTCCGGAGCCAACAGATAAAACGAAAAAGGATACTGCAAAACCCGTGCAGGCTACCGTACATAATACGGTACTGGACCGCAGTGAAAACGGGAAAAAGCTGTGGAAGCTGAATGCCGGGGAGGTCACCCAGGTCACGGATGACCTGGTCACCGCCAAAAATCTGGACGGAGTGGTATACCTCAGCAATGGGGATGAGATGTATGTGAAAGCCGCTGCCGGGCAGGTGCGGATCAAAGCGGACCAGTTCACGCTGTCGCAGGGAGTGACGGCACGGCTGAAAAACGGAGGTTTTTTGAAGGCGGCCAGGGTTGACTGGGACCAGAAGAAAGACATCCTGACGGCCACCGGTGCGGTAAAGGTCGTAAAAGACGATATGCTGGCCCAGGCAGAAAAAGTCATCACTTCCAGCAAGCTGGAGCATTTTAAGCTGATCAAGAAAGCTCATGTGGAGAGGGGCGGACATTATGAAGAAAAATAAAATGATACTGACGGCAGTATTCAGCTGCCTGCTGCTGCTGTTTTCCCATTGCGGGATCTCGTTTGCGGCGCCTTCCGGCAATGCCAAGTACGTTGTAGACGCGGAAGAGATTGAGTACGATATGGAAAGCGGCGACGGAACGACGACGGGCAAAACAACCATAACACAGGACAACGGGACTGCGACCGGACAGAAGGGCTCCACGTTTAACAGCAAGGCCCGCACAGGGCATCTGTACGGCGGCGTGGAAGCCAAACGGGGCGACGAGCAGCTGCGCAGTGAAGAACTTGTGATTTATTCGGACAAATATATATCTGCAGTAGGGGATGCGGTGGTTGTAAAAGGCGCCAGAACCCTGGCGGCTCCCCGCGTGGATTATCATGATGACACAAAATTCGCGGAAACGCTGGGCGGGTATGCGCGGCTGTCTGAAACCGACGGCAGCTGGCTGACTGCCGGAAAGATCACGTACGATATGAAGACCGGGCTGGCTAATGCAACCGGCGGTGTAAAACTCGAAAGTGTCCCGCGGAACCTCACGGGCGCAGGAGACAGTGCTGTATACAATGCGAACGAGACCGGATACATCGAACTGA
>JAFTZZ010000148.1 GCA_017460905.1 Acidaminococcaceae bacterium
GGCTCTGCTTGCGAAACGTCTTTCCGAAGAAATCAGCGAAGCGTATCATGTTAAAGAACCCCGCATCCTGAAATGGGGCGATGATTTTATAAAGCATAAAAACGGCACCATCGCTATGCCTGTTTATTATCTGGAGTATCGCAATCTGCCAAACCGTCGCTGCCTGAACATCATGGTCAACGGCCAGACCGGTAAGACTGTTGCCTCCGTAAGCAAAAACGGGGAAGAACATTGCTATGAAATGACGCCGGGCAAGTTCACTGATACGACAGGGGAATGTTCCATGCACGCAAAACCGGTTAAGGTAAAATATGTGAAGCCGGGTTTTCTGTATGAAGCGATCAGGTAAAGCAAAAATAAAAAGAGAATCGTTTTTGCTGTGTTAAGCCGTTTGATATTTGTCACGATAATTGTATAATAAGCGTGACAAATGTGGAGGCGTATAGTATGGTAATGACTGAAAAGGATAACGCAGGCAGAAAGATAGTTTTAAGTAAAAGGGCTGGTGAAAAGAAATGAACAGAACTTACCTGAAAAGAGTTTTAACAATTCTTTTGTTAACTGCCGCGATGATGACTTTTACTTTCGTTTCGCAATCGTTTGGCAAAGGGAATGAAAAGATTGCGTCTTTTGAGATTGTTACACTGCGTCTGAGCGGCATGCGCTTTACCACCGAGTACGAAATCGTGATGAAAGACAAGGATGCCCAGATCGTTGAATACGAGATACGGTACGGAAAAGAGGAGGGACGCGTTCCCCGGAGACAAACCGTGTGCAGCGTTGACAAAGTGCTAAAACTCCTGAACGACTGCGAGCTTGTTGCGTGGGACGGTTTCTACGGCGCACATCCCAAAAATGTAAGGGACGGGATCATGTTCACGCTCAAAGCCACGGTCAATGGCGACAGGAAAATAAAAGCGGAAGGCTCGGAGAATTTCCCAAGACACTTCAGGGAATTCAGGGATGGGTTGCACGCCATACTCACCCAAAAGGAATAAATTTTTATACACTGTGTACTGTACGGTTAAGAATATTTTGACAAACAGAAGCTGTGTGATTACACATAAAAACGTTAATATTGCTTATGTAAGAGCAAGGATCAAAAGGCGCAAGGAGTTTTAACAACAACTATGAAGATTAAAGACATTGATCACTTTGTTCTAACGACAGCTGATTTAGAAGCCTGCCTGCGTTTTTATACGGAAACGCTGGGAATGGAGAAACGGGAAGCTAACGGGGGTTTTCCCTCTGGTTTGGCAGGCATAAAATCAATATACACACACGCCCGGCCGAGTTTTTGCCTGCTGCGGAGAAACCTGTTCCGGGCAGCCTTGATCTGTGTTTTGAAACAGAAGATGATATAGAAGAAGTCTATGCGGAACTGCAACGTAAAAACGCGCCGCTGGTTACCGGCATTGTAAATCGCAACGGGGCGAAAGGAAAAATGCACAGCGTGTATCTGCGGGATCCGGACGGAAACCTTGTAGAGTTGGCGTCGTATAAATAAAATGTTTAGGGATGTTCTTATTACGCGGAGTTACAGATAATACTTATACAGGGAGGAATCATTATGATTAAATTCGCGCACAACAATTTTAATGTACTGGATTTGGAAAAAAGCCTGAAGTTTTACAAAGAGGCTTTGAACCTGACGGAAGTCAGACGGCTTGAGACGCCGGATTTTACGCTGGTATACCTGGGAGACAACGGGGTTACGCCCCACCTGCTGGAGCTGACCTGGCTGAAGGATCGCAAGGAACCCTATAATCTGGGAGAAAACGAATTCCATCTGGCATTTGTTACAGATGACTTTGACTCACTCCACGAAAAACATAAAAAGATGGGCTGCATCTGTTACGAAAACCCCATGATGGGAATCTATTTCATAACCGACCCGGACAATTACTGGCTGGAGATTCTGCCGGAACGGTAAGACAATAATCGTGTATCAGGATGAGTACTGCACGCTGAGACAAAATGACAAGGAAATGACATCATAATTTATTACGATAATGAATTCATAAAAAGCGCCGGTAAGCGTGCAGACGAATGAATCAGTAGTTCCTTAATACTGATTCGCAAACCGCAGGAGGTGTATGGAATGAAAAAAATCACTGGAATCCTTGTTGTGTTATTTCTGATGATTTGCAGCATGGCAGCGGCCGCCCGCCCGGAATTCAAGTCCGATGTGAGCGCTTCCCAATGGCTGCGGGTGATGGACAGTAACATTGAAGTGCGGGATAAGGAAGGACTGATTCTGAAGGTACAGTGGCCCGTCTTTTCTTCCAAAGACACCTCCCATGGGCACCTGATATCATCCCTCACAAAAGAAAGCGAGCAGATTCGCTCCTTCTTTGACAAGGACATCCGGGAGTCAAAGGAACTGGCCGCCAAGGGACACCGGGACGTCCGTAACGGCCGCTGGCTCGTTTACGTGGAACTGGTGCGCGACGACGCAAGAGTACTGAGCCTTCTGGAACGTTCTTTTCACCGGGACCTTGCCGGGGAACGCTGGGGATACACAGGACTGAACTACGATGCGAAAACGGGGAAAAAGCTGAGCAGTCTGGATGTGTTCAAGCTCACAAAGGAACAGTTGGCCGATACCCTGCTGGAACGGCTGACGAAGAAATATGGCAGAAAAGTCCTGGGGGATAATCCGAGAAGACTGCTTCTGGCCAGAATTAAAGACGATGCGGACATGGAATTCCTGCCATGGGTTCTTACGCCCAACGGCGTGAGCTTTCATTTCAGGACAGGCGACTTCAACCGGGGGTATGTTCCGCTCCCGATAGATATTTCTTTCCGCGATGAACCGGAGCTTTTCCATAAGAAATACATGTTAAGCTATTAAGGACCCACTGATTAATTCGTCTGCACGCTTGCCGACGCTTTTCGTGAATGACTTCGTCACTGTCTTTTGACGCAGCCCCGCTGCGCCTTCGAGCCACTTCCTTGTCATTCGCAAAAAGCGCTCGGCCATCGCACAAACTCATTTAATCAGTGATTCCTTAAAAATAATCAAAAGGTCAGAATGGGGGATTCAGATGAAAACGATGCGCAGACGACTATTTCTTTTTTGCCTTGTGTTGTGTTCCGTTTTATTCTGTTTCACAGCGTACGGAAAAGGAGTGGAAGGCAACGTGAAAGAAATGCTGCAGGGTTTCTGGGAACCAAATAATTACGGCACCCGCATTGAAATTGAAGGCGACTGCTTCACGGTACTGTGGCGCAACAGCCCGGTACTGATCACAACATTTTCCGTACAAGAAGATAAGGACGGATACGTAGTGCTGTTGAAAGATAAAGGCCTCCGTTATGAAGGAGCTTCCAGCGACTACGCTACCGTTACAGATTGCCGCCTGCAAGACGGAAAAATGTATCTTCACAAGTATTTCCCAATCACCGGCGACTCTGAAGAAATTTTAAGCAAAACAACTAACAGCCGTTACGGCAATGTTACGGTCATTACTGACGAAATGCTGCCCCGCGTGACCGGACTGTGGAAAACGGCTGACGGAAAATTTGACATGAAAATTGAAAACGGCACGCTGACATGGCGTTTTAGAAACTCTGAATGGGAAAAACCGGAAGCCATTGCTGTCGTCCGCTACAATTATGAACGGAATCCCGAGAGTTTCACTATTGTTAATAAAGACCCGTCCAAGGATTATGTCTGCCATCTGATGCCCTTCCGTTATAATAACGGACGGCTGATTACCCAAATGCTGGTTTATGACGCGAAAGCGCCGGAGATGATATTTGAAAAGGTAAATTAAAAAATGGAAAAAGATATCATCATCTATTACGACAAGGAATTCATAAAAAAATTTGAGGAATTAAAAACCGTTTTAGAAGAAGAGGACAGGCCGAAGCTGTATCAGTTTTTGCTGAAAGAATTCCAGTTTATTTTCAAGTTGAATCAGTATTACTGGAAACAAATCGCGGATAACAACGGGCGTGATTTTCTGGAAGCGGATGAAGAGATACGGCATGAACTGATGCGGCCCCTGTCGCACAGGCAATACCGGATGATTGAACGGTCTTTTTCGCCGTGGCTGGAGGAAGAAGATTTGGTTCTCTGGTCTTTTTGGGATTTTCTCCACGACAATGAGCGGATCTACCAGAAAAAAGTGATGAGCCCGGCGGAAGTGGGCGGCAGTTCCATGATTTTGGAGAATGTGTATTCCTGCCTGGCAAGAAAAACATCCGTAAAGCGAAAGGAGAAGTGAAACCATGATTACTGCAAAAGAGGCGTATGCAATCGCCAAAGACTGGATGGGACCCTTTGCAGAAATTATTGTCGGCTATGAGACGGAAACTCATTTTGTTTTTCTCAGTAAACATAACCGGGGAAAACTTTTGACGGATCAGGCTTCCTTTTGGATCGACAAAACAAACGGCGCGTTAAAAATCCTTTCGGCTATCCCGGCCACAAAATCTTTTGAACTGTTGCAAAAAGGCAAACAGTTAAACCTTGCAGAGTTGTACGAATAAGACTATAAGAGAATTGTTTTTGAAAGTAACGAACGATACAGAATTTTACGAAAGCGATTTACATGGCGATGTAGAACGCAGCGAACGCAAACGGGAATTACAAAAACAAATTGATGATCTGTTGGCAAAAATTAAAAAAGAAAAACAGTTCAACCGGCAGGTGGAATTAAAAGCAGAAGTAAAGAAACTACAGAAAATGTTGGATAGCGTGTGAAGCTCAATGCGGAGATAATAGAAACTGTTGTCCGGGAGCGGGTACTGCGCGATGAAATTGACAAAATCATTGCGGAGATTGAGGGAGAGCAAGAGGTATGAGCAGTAAACTGATAAAACAAGATGATTCATATCGGAATTGGATACAGGAAGTCAGCAAGATGTTCCGGCAAAGCCAGTTAAAAGCTGCTGCGAAAGTTAACAGCGAAATGTTACGCTTTTACTGGATGTTGGGGCGCGATATGAATGCAAAAAAAGAATCTTACACGTGGGGAAGCAGGTTTTATAACCAGGTTAGCAAAGATCTTAGTGATGAACTGCCTGATGTAAAATCTTTTTCACCTAGAAATTTATTATATATGCACCAATTCTATAAAGCGTTTCCTGATGTATTAATTACGCATCAAGCTGAGGCGCAATTAAAAGATGGGTTAATTACGCCCCAGGCTGAGGCGCAATTAGATAATGGAATTGTGTTTGCGATTCCATGGGGTCATATAAAGGTTATTTTAGATAAATGCAAAGGTAATCAGGAAAGAGCGTTGTTCTATGTGCATAAAACTATTGAAAACAATTGGTCCAGATCCGTTCTGTTAAATTTTCTTGATACAGATCTTTTTGAACGGCAGGGAAAGGCAGTGACCAACTTTTCGTTAACGTTGCCTGCACCGCAGAGCGATCTGGCACAGGCTGTTACGCGCGACCCTTACAATTTTGATTTCCTTACCATTCGTGAAAAATATGATGAAAAAGAATTGAAAGACGCATTGATGGATAATATTGAAAAATTATTGCTGGAACTTGGTAACGGATTTGCGTTTGTTGGACGTGAGGTACGGCTTGAAATAGGTGAAACAGAAAACTTTGTTGACATGCTCTTCTATAATATAAAATTGCATTGCTATGTTGTGGTAGAAGTTAAGGTAAGAGAATTCGAATCTGGCGATATGGGACAGCTTGGCACATACATGGTGGCGGGGAATCATCAGCTGAAAGGGGAAAAGGATACTCCGACGTTAGGGCTGCTGATTTGCCGTTCCAAAGATAATGTCAAGGCTAAATACGCATTGGAAGCAAGCAGCCAGCCAATGGGAATTTCGGAATATGATATCAGCCACTTCATGCCGGAAAATTATCGCAGTTCTCTTCCCACGATAGAAGAGATTGAGGCAGAGTTAACCGTATAGGAAACCAAACCCCGCGCCACAAGCAGGTTGGAGTTTCAAAGCTGGTCGTAATTACGACCAACATAGTAGGAAAATTTCCAAATTGATTCAGACGAAAAGGAGTGAGCTGTATGCTGCGTCATCTCAGACATTTTTCACCGATGATTACCGCTTATACCTTAATCGCGGTTCTGTCTGCCGGTTTTGTTGCGGATGTAACGGTTACGCCAGATTCAACCTCCAACAGAACTGACCGCCAGACAATTTCGCTCCTGCAGCCCGGCATCGCTTCCGCCCAGGCGGAATGGGAGACACTGAAATTCACCAACGCCGCGGAAGACTTGTGGGCCGGTGAAACCTATATTACCGGGCGTGACGTTAACATGCGTTCCGGCCCGGGCATCGATTCGGAGTCACAGGGCTTTTTCCGTTTTGGCGAGCCGGTACGGATCAAAGAAGATTTGGGAGACTGGTACAAAGTAGAATGCCGGGGTTCCATCATTCCGATTTATGTGCACAAAAATTTTGTGGGAAGCTGGAGCGACGTAAAAGAAAAGTTTATTCCCGGCTCCGATTGCATGATGATGATCGACAACCTATACGATTGCCTTAACGCAGCTGCGCCCTTTTATACGAAAGGGCTGGACAGGGAACGGAAACTGAAAGAGATCGATCATTATCTGGATGTAATTGATAAAACGTATGATTACATTGAAAGCAGCAAGCTGCCGCCTGAAGCGGTTAAGGAAATGTTACAGGCAGTAAACATGATCGAAGACATGTTCAAATGCCAGAGGCGTTTTGTTACCGAACCGGAACAGGCTGCCAACATGCGGGACGAAGCGTATCCGGATCTGCAGGTTCATTTTCAGAAACATTACAAAACGTTGGAGAAATACAGGTAAATATAAAACGGTATTTGAAGAAGGGTTAGGCTATGGACATTGAATGGGTAGAGGGATTTGAAATCCGCGTGAAAGCTGATCATAATGCTGTGGTAATCGCAGCAAATAAAGAGGGACTGCTTTCTCTGGCAAAGCAGCTTACCGCACTGGCAGAAGCAGCGCCAGGACAACATATTCATTATGACGAAAACAATTCTCTGGAAGAAGGCTCTGCAGAAATGATTATTGTAAGAGAAAAGTAGCCTGTTTTGCAATAAAATCAAATAATTAAGAGAAAGAGGTGGGCACTATGAAACGAATTTTATTTTTCCTTGCAGTATTGATGGTTTTTGCCGGCAACGCCTTGGCGACGGAGTGGACATATTTGGGCCGTTATGCAGCAAAAAACGACTTGTTTTATACGCATACCACGGACGCTTTAATCCTGAATCATCTGTTCCCCTATGATTCCCAATCCACAGATTCTCATCAGTTATATGATGTATATTATTTCCATGACCATAACGAAGATGTCCGGGAAGTCAACGAAATTGTCAATTTAATTTCTGTGCCCATCAGGGCGCGGATCGTCCCGCTGAACATTTACGGAAAACCGATGATCAGCGACGGTGTTTTCTGCGGGCAGATTTATTCCGACGTAGTCATCCGCAACGCAGGGATTTTTGAGATTTCGCCTAAGGCCTTTTCGATTACAGATTCCTCCACGAACAGGGAAATTTTCAGGGCTACCGGCGAGATGATGGGGCAGACCCTTTACGCCAATACAGCTGCTGCCAAAATAGCGTATATCACCGGTCCCCACAAAGACTGGACCGACCCGATTCAGGGTGCGCCCCTTTCCATGTTCCAGAATCATTGAAAATGGGCGTCGTTTTTATTTTCGGTTTTTTTATAAGTTGAAATGTGATAAAATTAAATAATGAATAGAACATATATAGTGAATGGAAGGAATCATATATTATGCTTAAAAAAATTTTGTTGGCTTTGCTGGCAGTCCTGGTGCTGGGCGTCGCATTCTTCTTTTTCTATGTGGTTAAAACGCCTCATTATTCCCTGTACCAGATTCACCAGTCAGTACAGAAACACGATACGGTTTTGTTCGAGAAGCATGTGGATCTGGATAATATCTACAGTAAAGGTATCAACGACCTGATTTCTTCCGGTCTGAAAGGAAAAAAGAGCATCGGCATCGATCCTATTACGGCCAGCATTATAAAAATGGTGAAACCGACGGTAGTAAGCGCCATGAAAGACGCCACGCTGGATTCGGTGCGCAAGGAAAAGAAGGCCGACAATGGTAAGGCAGCGCAAAATAATAACGGACAGCCTGCGCAGACGGAAAATAATAAAAAAGTGAAAAAGAAAAACAAATTGGAGAAAGCGATTCCTCTTTTAGATAAGCTGAAAAAGATGATGGACGTTTCTAATCTGAAAATCAAAGACGCCTCCATTGCCAAAACAGATGCCGGTAACGCAACTGTTACAGCATTTTTACACGATGACGAACTTAATAAAGATTTTAACGTGAATCTGCGTATGGAAAAACAGGCAGACGGAGAATGGCAGATCAAGGAAATCACAAACTTTGTCGAAGTGTTAACAGAAATGAATGACGCCATGAAAGCAGCGGCAAAAGAGTCCTTTCAATAATCTGTTCAGAAAAAATAATTCAGAAAATCATAAAGAGAGGTCTTTTCATTGGAACAGGAACGTTTGCATAAAATCCGACAGGATGTTGTGGAAGCCGGTCTGAAACTGGTTCATTCTGCCATGACGGTCGGCACCTACGGCAACATCAGCTGCCGAATGGATGAAGGCCACATCGCCGTCACGCCGTCCGGCAGGGACTATGAACAGCTGACACCGGAAGATATTGTCGTAACGGATATGGAAGGCAAGAAAACAGACGGAGCGTTGCTGCCTTCTTCTGAACTTCCGCTGCACCTGGCGATTTATAAACGCTTTCCGGAAGCGCAGGCCATCGTGCATACGCACAGCATCTACGCCAGCGCGCTGGCTGTTGCGCATAAAGATCTGCCGCCGGTTATTGAAGACCTGACGCAAATCGTTGGCGGAACCGTCCGTTGTACGGAATATACCATTGCCGGCACAAACGAACTGGGCAAAAGGGCGGTGGAAGCCATGGAAGGCGGGTGCAATGCCGCGTTGCTGGCCAATCACGGCGCTGTCTGCTGGGGCAGAAGCATGAAGGAAGCGCTGAATACGGCACAGATTCTGGAAAAGGGCGCGCAGATTTATTACATCGCCCGTTCCTTTGGCACGCCGTTCCCGCTGAACGAAGCAACTGTCCGGACGCTGCACGATTTTTATATCAATCATTACAGCAAACGGCAGCAGGGAGAAGAATAAATTTTTAAACTGTGAAAGGAAATCATCATGAGTAAAATTTTAATCAGCAACGTGGAAATCGTTACGGACGGTCCGGCTTATGAAAAAAAGTTTATCGGCATTACCGATCATAAGATTTCATACATTGGCACGGAAAAACCAAACGGTTATGAAGACGCATATCGGATTGACGGCACCGGAAAATTAGCGGCAGCCGGTATGGTGAACGCCCATACGCACATTGCCATGTGCCTGCTGCGCAGTTATGCGGACGATATGGCGCTGATGGACTGGCTGCAGAATAAAGTGTGGCCTGCGGAAGCCGGATTACAGGAAGGAGACTGTTACGTCGGCACCCAGCTTGGCATTCTGGAAATGCTGAAAAGCGGTACCACCGCCTATGCGGACATGTATTTCTTCATGGATGAAACAGCCCGCGCTTCTCAGGAAGCCGGTATCCGCGCCTGCCTGGCCCGCGGTCTGATGGGAGATAAATACGACAAAGAAGACGATCGGCTGAAAGAAAACGTACAGCTGTTCAAAGACTGGAACGGAGCAGATAACGGCCTGATTACCGTGATGCTGGGTCCCCATGCGCCTTACACCTGCGGTACGGAATATTTAAAGCTGTTAGCGGACACCGCTGGTGAACTGGGCTGTGAACTGCATATGCACCTGGCGGAAACGGAACAGGAAGTAAAAGACTGCGTGAAAAATTTCGGCGCCACGCCTATTAAATATGCAGACAGCTTAGGCATTTTAGACCGGGGCTGCCTCATCGCCCACGGCGTCTGGGTGACGGAAGAAGAAATGGCAATCATGGCAGCCAAAAAGGCGAGGGTTGCCCACAATCCCCAAAGCAACCTGAAGCTGGCCAGCGGCATCGCGCCGGCAGCAAAAATGCTGGCAAAAGGTATAACCGTAGGACTTGGCACAGACGGCGCCACCAGCAACAACAATCTGGACATGCTGGAGGAAACACGGCTGGCAGCCATGCTGCATAAAGGTGTTTCTTACGATCCGCTGTGTATTCCGGCGGCCACCGCCTGGGACATGGCTACCCGTCAGGGTGCAAAATGCCTTGGCTATGACAACTTAGGAAAAATTGAAGAAGGATGGCTGGCCGATATCGTTTTATATGATATGAACAAACCGTACTGGCATCCCCGGCACGACCGCATGAGCCAGCTGGTGTACGCTGCTAGTGCGAACGACGCGGACACGGCCATCATCAATGGCAAGGTTGTAATGGAGAAGGGTGAAGTAAAAAATCTGGACGCGGAAAAGATTTATTACGAGGCAGATAAAATTTCCAAACGGCTGACAGGGAAATAATAATTTTGCAAACGGTTCACAGATTATTAAAATAGAATTCACAATGTATTGTTAAGATAAATATATAATTGTGTTCATAAACAAGAAGGAAGGGAATCATCATGGCGAAAATTTTGGACAAAAAACTTGTTTCACCTGCCGTTTACGAATTGGTGATTGAGGCGCCGCTGATTGCGCGCAAATGCAAGCCGGGCCAGTTCGTCATCGTGTTGTCAGATCCGGAAAGTGAACGCGTACCTTTTACCATTGCGGATTTTGACCGGGAAAAAGGAACCATCACCATGATCATCCAGGTGGTAGGCAACACCTCCCGCCACATCTGTGAAGATTTTGAAGCAGGGGACGAATGGGATAATATTGTCGGTCCCTTAGGCCAGCCTTCAGAAATGAAAAATTTCGGTACCGTTGTCTGTGTGGGCGGCGGCATCGGCGTAGCGCCGGTGTATCCCATTGCCCGCGCGTATAAAGAACTGGGCAACAAAGTCATCTCCATCATCGGCGCCCGGAACAAGGAGCTGGTATTGTGGGAAGAGCGCATGCGCGCTGTCAGTGATGAGCTGATTGTCTGCACCGACGACGGCAGCTATGGCCACAAAGGGTTTGTCACCGATCCGCTGAAGACCATGCTGGAAAAAGGCGAAAAGATAGACTACGTGATTGCAATCGGCCCGGTCATCATGATGCGGAACGTAGCGCGTACCACGGAACCCTTTAATGTCTATACGGCTGTCAGCCTGAACACCATCATGGTAGACGGCACCGGTATGTGCGGCGGCTGCCGCGTACTGGTGGGCGGCGAGAATAAATTCGCCTGCGTGGACGGCCCGGAATTCGACGCCCATAAAGTGGATTTTGCCAACCTGATGGAACGCCAGAAAATGTATAAGGATCAGGAAGCAATCGAATGGAGCTGTGGAGGTGAGTGCAAATGCTTAATAAGATAAGCCGTCATGCCATGCCGGAACAGCCGGCGGAAGTACGCCGCCGTAATTTTGAGGAAGTGGCGCTGGGTTATGAAGAAGCCACGGCCATCGAAGAAGCGAAACGCTGTCTGAACTGTCCCAAGCCCCGCTGTGTCGGCGGCTGCCCTGTCAATATTTATATCCCGAAATTTATCCATGCGGTTTCCGAAGGAGATTTTGCATCCGCTATTAAAATTATAAAAGAAAAGAGCAGCCTGCCTGCCGTCTGCGGACGCGTCTGCCCCCAGGAAAAACAGTGCGAAAGCCGTTGCGTGTTAGGCATCAAAGGCGAACCCGTGGCTATCGGACGGCTGGAGCGTTTTGTGGCCGATTATGCCCGGGCACACGGCTTGGACAAAGTTGACGAAAGTGAAATTGCTGCTAAAAACGGTAAGAGAGTTGCCATTGTAGGCTCCGGACCTTCCGGTCTGGCCTGCGCCGGCGTGCTGGCACAAAAAGGCTATGACGTTACGATTTTTGAAGTACTGCATGCGGCGGGCGGTGTGTTAATGTACGGTATTCCCCAGTTCCGTCTGCCCAAGGAAATCGTGCAGCATGAAATCGACGGGCTGAAACAGATGGGGGTACACATTCTGACCAATGCCATTATCGGCCGCACTTTTACCATTGACGAACTGCTGAAGGAGGAAGGCTTTGATGCAGTGTACATCGCGACCGGCGCCGGTCTGCCTCACTTCATGCATATTCCCGGCGAGCAGTTCAACGGCGTGTACGCAGCTAATGAATTCCTGACCCGCGTTAACCTGATGAAGGCTTACACCTTCCCGAAAGCAGCCACACCGGTTTATATCGGTAAAAAAGTTGCAGTGGTAGGCGGCGGCAACGTAGCCATGGATGCGGCCCGTACCGCCATGCGGTTAGGCGCGGAGCACGTTTATATCGTGTATCGCCGGAGTGAAGACGAATTGCCAGCCCGGAAGGAAGAAGTAGGGCACGCTAAAGAAGAAGGCATTGAGTTCTGCCTGCTGAACAACCCGGTTCAGATCTGCGCCAACGAACAGGGATGGGTCACCGGACTGGAATGCGTAAAGATGGAATTAGGGGAGCCTGACGCTTCCGGACGCCGTTCACCGGTTGCGGTAAAAGACAGTAACCATATTCTGGAAGTGGATGAAGTGATCATGGCCATCGGCCAGGGTCCCAACCCGCTAATCCACCAGACCACACCGGACCTGGAAGTAAACAAACGCGGGAACATCGTCGCGGATGAAAACGGCGCCACCAGCATGCCCGGCGTCTACGCCGGCGGCGATATCGTAACCGGCGCAGCTACCGTCATTTCCGCCATGGGCGCAGGCAAAAAAGCGGCAGCGGCGATTGATGAATATCTGCAAAAGTAAAACATAAACCATAAAAAATCATTTTGGCTTAATCATATAAATAATTATTTTAGCTTACTAATTCTTTTAAAGCGAAAGGTCATGTAAATATGAAAAAAATAATTTTGTTATTATCGTTGCTCTTGTTTTTAGTTTCATCCGGTCTTGCTTATGCGCAGGAACAGGTTTCGGATTATTTTTATCCTGAGGGAAATTCCGGGTACTATATATATAAAGATTTAAATTCAGGTCCTGTGGAGAAAATATCGGTTCGTTATGAACGTAACAGTGAAGGCGGACGACTGGAGGAAAGTTCCCCCATTCCCCTGATAGGTAATATTACGTATTCGCGTCCAATGGAAAAAGTTTTTTATCTACTGGATATCACAGATACAACAGTAACTGCCCGGTCCAGATGGACGCAGCAAAATTTATCTTCCGGGCAGATGTCCGCTGCCGTTGATGACAGTATATCCCGTGATCTCGTATTATTAAAACTGCCTGCCGATAAAGAAACGATTACCTGGACCACCACAGTGAATAAAGATGGAAACATTTTGCAGATTTGGGAAATGAGTGCAAAGCGTAAAATGATTTCCGCAAAAGAAAATGGCGCATGGATTGCTGTTCATACACTGGAAGTAATACGCAATGTTTTTGATGCACAGCATAATCCGATTCCCAGAGAGAATGTTACAGAATACTGGCGAAAAGGAAAGGGTAAAATTAAAGTAATTCGAAATAAATAGAGGAGGA
>JAFTZZ010000149.1 GCA_017460905.1 Acidaminococcaceae bacterium
CATTCCCCAGGAGGATGCGTTCCGGCATCTGGACACAGTAATGGGGGCGACGTCTCTGCCCTGCGGGATTTATAACAATCCTGCCCGGCTGGGTGTGCAGGTTGAACCGGAAACAATCAAACGCCTGTCAGACCGTCATACAAACTTTGTTGTCGATAAGGAAGCTACAGGAAGCGTGTACCAACTGGTACAGGTGCAGCGCCTTACCCGGGGCAAGGTTAAAATAATGTGCTGCGATTCCCCCTGGTATGCCATTGCGCTGCCGACACTTGCAGTAGGCGGAACCGGGTTTGCCAATATCGGCGGAAATATCATTCCGGAAGAAGCAGCCCGTTATTCCCGTCCCTGGACCAGTATTGAAATCGTCAATGAGAGCAGGGAAGAGTATTTTAAATATTTCCCGCTGCTGCAGGAATTGTATGAGGTTTCCAATCCGGTTGTCATCAAGGCGGCGCTGAATCTGCTGGGCCTGCCCGGCGGATATGTGCGGCGTCCCTATCAGGATTATGACGGGGAAGGCCTGAAACGGCTGGAAAAGGTAATGACGGAGCTGGGAGTTTTTGAAAAATATGCTGTGAGGTAACAGTTGTGATTACGTTTGGCGAGGTTACGGTAAAAGCAGGGGAAGATATTCTGCAGACTATTGAAGCCTTCGTTATTGAAAAACAGTGGAAATCTGTTGTGGTGACGAACGCGATAGGCTCGGTAAAGGATCTTCTGCTGGCTACGCCTGTCAGGAATGAACTGCCTTTAAAAATTATGACTACGCCTTGTTTCGGGGCGGCAGAAATTCTGACCTTTACCGGGGAAATCATGAGCAAGGACCGGATGGATCCACAGTTGAAGGCAGTTTATCCCAACAGGGAAAGCCCGCTGTTCGTTCATATCCATGCGGCCTGTGCCCGTGCCGGAGGCCAGGTTATGGGCGGCGGCCTGTGGGGCGGCACTGCGTTTCGGGAATTGCGCGTATTCCTGTTCGCACTGGAGGACGAGGAAACGCTGGCTGAATAATTTGGCAGATAAAACGGAAAAGCGTTTTCAGGATCCTGTGAAAAATAATACGCAGGGGAGAGATATCTGGTGATTGAATTTCAGGATATCAGTAAAGTGTATCAGGGAAAAGCCGGCGAGATACATGCGCTCCGGCATGTTAACCTGAAAATCAGGGACGGGGAAATTTATGGAATCATCGGTTTAAGCGGTGCGGGAAAATCTACACTGCTCAGTATGATCAACGGATTGGAATATCCCTCCGAAGGTGCGGTACTGGTAAACGGGATAAATATCTGCGGGCTGCGCTTTGGTGAACTGCAGAAGATACGGCGGAATATCGGTATGATATTTCAGGAATTCAATCTGCTGAATTCCAAGACCGTCCGGCATAATATAGCCCTGCCGCTGATTATTGCGGGAGAGGATAAGGCGGTCATCAGGGACAGGGTGGATAAGCTTTTGCAGTTTGTCGGACTGACGGATAAGGCGGAACAATTTCCGGACCAGCTTTCCGGCGGACAGAAGCAGCGGGTAGGGATTGCCCGCGCGCTGGTCACCAATCCTTCCATTTTGCTGAGTGACGAAGCTACCAGCGCTCTGGACCCGGATACGATGGAATCAATCCTGGATCTGCTGAAACGCATCAATCGAGAGCTCGGTATCACAATCGTAATGGTGACGCATCAGATCAGGGCGGTGCAGAAGATTTGCAATAAAGTAGCGGTCATGCAGTCCGGGAGCGTCATTGAAGAAGGCGAAGTGTTTCGGGTGTTCAGCAATCCGCAGCAGCAGGTTACGAAGGATTTTGTCAGGACGGTTGTGCCGGATGTAATTACGCCTTCTGTCTGTCGTCAGATTCGTATGGAATCGCAGGAAAACTACGAAGTGCTGCGCCTGAAGTTCACCGGACAGAATGCGCTGGGCGATCTGATTTATCAGGTCAATACAAAGTTTTCCCTGAAAACGAGGATTCTGCATGCAACCGTCACAGAACTGAATGACCAGACCCTTGGCATACTGATTTTACAGATTATAGGGAAGCCGGAGCAGATTGCAGAGGTCGAGGAATATATTCGGGAACATGAGGTACAGTGTGAGGAGGTGAAGTGTCAGTATGGACTTTAATATACTGCCCTGGGGCGATATCATCGAAGCGCTGAAAACTACCTTTTTCATGGTCAGCATATCCCTTTTTATCGGTACCATCTTAGCGGTAATTCTTGCCTTTGCGCTGGTCCTGACCAATGACGGGGGCCTTTGGGAAAACCGATATGTTTTTTATGTTCTGAATTCAATTATCAGCCTGGTACGCAGTTTGCCCTTTATTATTCTGATGACCTTTATCTTCCCGTTCACAAAGCTCATTGTCGGCACACGGATTGGGGCTACCGCTGCGCTGGTACCGCTGGTCTGTTTTATTGTGCCGTATCTGGCGCGGTTGTTCGAGAATTCACTGCTGGGTGTGGATAAGGGTATCATTCGGGCGGCAAAAGCAATGGGGGCTGATTATTTCCAGATTATCTGGTATTTTATCCTGCCGGAAGCGAAAAGTTCCATGATACTTTCCATAACGATTGGAACGATTTCCCTGATTTCGGCAACTGCACAGGCAGGAACCATCGGCGCGGGGGGCATTGGAGATATGGCGCTGACGTACGGATATGAACGTATGGACGTGCCTGTTATGCTTGCGACGATTGTAATTCTGGTAGTCATTGTGCAGTCGGTGCAGACACTTGGCAACTATTTTGCGAAGCGGGCACGCAATCATTAAGATTATATAGTTTGTTAAATCCTTCCTCCGGACGGATACCGGAGGACTATTTTTTTGGAAGCGTCCGGTTCATACTGCCGGTCTGGTAACCGTCCATGTCGAGGGTTACATAGGAAAAACCAAGCTGGTGCAGGTATAGGGATATCTGCCGGCGGTTTTCGGGAGCTGCCAGACGGCTGATCTCTTCCTGTGCTACTTCGATGCGGGCGATGGTACCGTGGATACGTACACGCAGCTGTTTAAAGCCCAAATCCAGTAAAAACTGTTCGGCTTTATCGACCATTGACAGCTTTTCGCGGGATATTTCCTCTCCGTAGACAAAACGGCTGGAAAGACAGGCAAAGGACTGCTTGTTCCAGGTGGGCAGGCCCAGTTCTTTAGACAGCTGTCGGATTTCTTCCTTGTATAACCCGGCATACCGTAGCGGGCTGACGACATGAAGCTCTGTCACTGCCTGAAGTCCGGGACGGTAATCGCCGTTGTCGTCCATGTTGGAACCTTCCGCTACATATGCGAGATTGTTTTCCCGTGCAATGGCAATAATTTTTGTGAACAGTTCATGCTTGCACAGGTAGCAGCGGTTTTTGGGATTATGGCGGAAGCCTTCAATATTGAGTTCCTCGCTGTCAACAATTATGTGACGTATGCCTTCCTTCTGGCAGAACGCTTCGGCTTCTTTTAATTCCCTGACAGGAAACGAGCAGGAACGGGCGGTGACTGCGATTACATTTTTCCCCAGCACATCGTGGGCAACTTTCAGAAGAAACGTAGAATCAACGCCGGAGGAAAAGGCGATGGCAACGCTGCCCAGGTTTTGAAGATACGCTCTAAGTATTTTTAATTTTTGGGACGGTGCATTAAGTTCCATAAAATGATTCTGCTCCTTTTTTTATCATTAATTCATATATAACCGATATGAATGCTATAAAAATTCTAACAAATATCCGGAATCTGTCAATATTCAATTTGGGTAAAAGCTTTTTTATAATCAAAGATTATTAGTTTTATATAAATCACAGGAGGCGTAATATTATGCAGAAAAACAGATACGAGTTGAATAAAAATCTCGCACAGATGTTGAAAGGCGGCGTCATTATGGACGTGACGACCCCGGAACAGGCGAAAATTGCTGAAGCAGCCGGTGCCTGCGCAGTTATGGCTTTGGAACGGATTCCGGCAGATATCCGGGCCGCCGGCGGGGTTTCCAGGATGAGCGATCCGAAAATGATTAAGGGCATTCAGGAAGCCGTATCAATTCCGGTTATGGCAAAATGCCGCATTGGGCACTTTGTGGAAGCGCAGATATTGGAGGCGATTGAAATTGACTATATTGATGAATCAGAAGTGCTTTCGCCCGCAGATGACAAATATCATATTGATAAGACACGGTTTGCTGTTCCTTTTGTCTGTGGCGCAAAAGATTTGGGAGAAGCGCTTCGGCGCATCAGCGAGGGCGCTGCTATGATACGGACTAAAGGAGAGCCTGGCACTGGCGATATCGTACAGGCAGTAAGGCATATGCGGCTGATGCAGGCGGAAATCCGGCGTATCGGTTCCATGGCAGAAGACGAACTGTTTGACGCAGCGAAGCAGCTGCAGGTTCCGTATGAACTGGTGCAGTATGTACATGATTACAAAAAACTTCCCGTTGTAAATTTTGCCGCAGGAGGCGTGGCAACCCCTGCAGATGCCGCGCTGATGATGCAATTGGGGGCGGAAGGCGTATTTGTCGGCTCCGGTATTTTTAAATCGGGAAATCCGGAAAAGCGGGCCAACGCGATAGTCAAAGCGGTAACCAATTTTACTGATGCCGGTCTTCTTGCCAGTTTATCGGAAGATCTGGGAGAAGCGATGGTTGGCATCAATGAACAGGAAATTAAAATATTGATGGCGGAAAGAGGAAAGTAAATCATGCGGGTTGCTGTACTCGCCCTGCAGGGGGCTTTTGCAGAACATGAACAGATGCTGTCGCGGCTGCATGTTCCGTTTATCGAAATCAGGCAAAAGCGCGATCTGGCGGAACCTTTTGACGGCCTGATTATTCCGGGCGGCGAAAGTACCGTTCAGGGGAAATTGCTGCGTGAGCTTGGTCTGTACGATGAGTTGAAAGGGTCTATTCTTTCAGGGTTACCGGTATTCGGAACCTGTGCGGGATTGTTATTGCTTGCCGGAAAAATACAGAATGATACCCGGACTCATTTTGCCACAATGGATATCATCGCAGTGAGAAATGCATATGGGCGGCAGCTGGGCAGTTTTTATACAGAAGAAGAATTTCAGGGAATTGGCACTGTTCCCATGTCCTTTATTCGTGCGCCGTATATTGCAGGCGTATTCGGTGAGGCGCGCGCTCTTGCAATGGTTAACGGGCATATAGTAGCGGCGCGCCAGGACCGCCAGCTGGTGACATCATTCCATCCCGAACTTAACGATGATTTGTCGGTGCACCAATATTTTATCAATATGATTGTATGAACATACAGCAGGGAGGACTGGATACGATCCTGCGTGCAGGCAGGAGTGGCGTTTTCCTAAAAAAAAATAATTCACATAATTCATATTGACATAGTATGAAATAAGTGATAGAATCAGAATCACAAAATTTTGTAGTATGCGGCGGCATAGCCAAGTGGTAAGGCAGAGGTCTGCAAAACCTGTATCCCCGGTTCAATTCCGGGTGCCGCCTCCAGCTATAATGATTCTGTGATTTGGCTGTGCCTTGTTTAAGGCTTGCAGCCGTAAAATGGAGGGATGGTTATGAAAAAAATCGTGTTGCTCATCAGCATATTTGTTTTAGCAATTTCACTGGTGGGCTGCGGCGGCGATACTAAAAAAACAGAAAAGCCTGCCGCAAAGGAAATCAAGATCGGCGCTACGGCAGGACCGCATGCACAGGTCGTAGAAGCAGTGGCCAAAGAGGGGAAAAAACAGGGTCTGAACATTAAAGTCATTGAATTTTCCGACTACATTACGCCGGATAAGGCACTGGCGGACGGTGAAATTGATCTGGTCAGCTACCAGCACAAGCCGTTCATGGAAAATTTCAACAAACAGAACAAATCAGATCTGGTGGCTATCGGCAGAACCATTTTGATGCGGATGGGCATTTACAGTGATAAGCATAAAGATTTGAAAAACCTGCCGGAAAGCGCGGTTATAGCGATTCCTAACGACCCGACAAACGGGGGACGCGGCCTGGTTCTGCTGGAAAAGGCCGGCCTGATTAAATTAAAAGAAGGTGTCGGCTTCAAGGCGACGGCTAAAGATGTGGTTGAGAATCCGAAAAAGTTCCAGTTTAAGGAACTGGAAGCGGCGCAGCTTCCCCGCAGCCTTCCGGATGTGGATGCTGCCGTTATTACCATGAATTACGTAATGAGCGGCGGGCTGGATGTTCAGAAACAGGGATTGTTCTGGGAAACCAAAGATGAGCCGCTGGCAGTCATGATCCTGGCTGTAAAGGGGAA
The DNA here is from genome assembly GCA_017460905.1 of Acidaminococcaceae bacterium. Lineage (GTDB taxonomy): Bacteria > Bacillota > Negativicutes > Acidaminococcales > Acidaminococcaceae > Succiniclasticum. Next base: position 6,232 of record JAFTZZ010000149.1, read on the forward strand.
AGACAAGGATAATGCAACGTATTTGAAGATTGCGGAGCTGTTCCATTCCGAGGGCGTGCGTAAATATATTGCGGACACCTTTAAAGGGACCATCGTTCCGGCGGAATGACTGTAATACGATATGATATTTTATCGAATAATGAGGGGGCACAATTA
>JAFTZZ010000010.1 GCA_017460905.1 Acidaminococcaceae bacterium
CATAACCATCCTGAGGGGATGAAGGCTGCCGAATCAGTGTCGGTCGCTATATTTTTAGCGTGCAGTGGCAAGAGTATATCTGAGATAAGACAATACATAGAAGAACATTATTATAAAATTGAGTTTACGTTAGATGAAATTCGACCAACTTATCAGTTTGATGTTACGTGCCAGGGCAGTGTGCCACAAGCATTCGAGGCATTTTTTGAATCAACCGGTTTTGAAGACGCAATTCGTAACGCCATATCTATCGGCGGCGACAGCGATACCATTGCTGCTATCACGGGCGGGATGGCAGAGGCGTATTACGGCATACCGTCTGTAATCCGGGAAAAGGCGCTGCTGTTTTTAACTTATGACCTGGAAGCAATCCTGAACAGCTTTGAAAATAAATACGGAAAGTTTAGCGAAGAGAACCATGGATAACCAGATTAAAATCGGATACCCCGCATTAGATAAAATATTAGGTGGCGGCCTCCATCCCGGCGAAGTAACCGTTGTTGCCGGGCGCTATATCCCTGACATTGTGTTGTTGAATATAATACTGAATAATTTATTCAGGAATCAGGTTGCCATAGATAATAACGCAACCATCATTTTGTATTCTATATATGATGCAGAGGATAACGCTAATCGCCTAATCTGCATCGAAGCCGGATATGAAATGCACTCTGGCACTCCTTCGATAGCAGTACAGAAAAAAATACAGGAAACCATCGAACATCTGAAAGAGACAAATCTCTATATAGAAAATATTGTATCTGTGCCTATCGAAAAAATTGTAGAATCGACGCAATCTTTCGCAAAGAATTTCGGATTAGATTTTATAATAATCGATTCATTCAATACTTTCGTAAAACGGAAACCCCCATATCATCCATTCGGCGACCCTGACGATGCGATGCGGGCCGCTAACAAGATAAAACAAATGGCAAAAGATTTAGATGTGCCCGTTTTAGTAGCTTATTATCCGTTACATGCCCCAGAATCGCTGAATATAGCGGATGTATGCAAACCTATGCTGGATATGGCTGACAATATTATCAGTCTGTACCATAACGAAGAAACAAATATCTTAAAAGCAGAAGTAACAAAGAACGGCAATGGAATTACAGGAACTGTTAACTTGAGTTTCAGCAACTGGTGGTATAAAATCAGAGAAAGGTAAATGTTATGATCAACCGGTTATTATCCGTTTCTGGGGGTACTGCCCAGGCCGGGATGCGTGCGGTATTCCTGACAGCAAATTTCCTGTTCGCTATTTCGTTGCTGGTGTTCGTATTCTTTATATGCGTCCGTATGGTGAGCAGCACAAAAAGGGCTGGATATATAACGGCGGGACTGACCGGCTGCATTTTTATATATCGTATGGTATGGGGCGGCGGCATTCCTCCTGTTTTGTTTGTAAACCATATTGAGGGCTGCGCCGGCATCTTTTGCTGTTTAGCCGCCATCGTCGGGATATTCAAGGGGCTTCTGGATGAGGAGGGTGCCGAAGAATATATCCACGGTCGTCCTTACTGGTGCAGTTTACTTTTGCTTCTGTATGGCGGATTTCTGCTGATATCTATCGGCACGGGCGCAGCGATGTAAGAAGCGGAAATTCTATTTCGCAAAAACGAAAATTTCTTGATTTTGCGAAATAGAACAATGTAATCATCTTGGGGTGAACATAAAATGAAACTGATAAAACGCAATTTATACATGGCAAGAAGCATATCAATATGAAGGAATACAGGTAATGGACATAGCTGATTGGTTGCTGGATGTTTAAGCGTAGTCAAACTAAAGGTAAAATTGTCCCCTTTTTTGTCCCCAGCCAGGTCAACACTTAAAAAATTTGACAAATCCTTTCATATCCATTATAATATTTTTGTCGCAAAAAAAGGGCTATTGATAGCCCTGAAATAATACGACCGCATGGTTATGCGATAATTAAAAACTGGTTATGATTCAAAACGCGGGTGTAGTTTAGTGGTAAAACTCCAGCCTTCCAAGCTGATGTTGTGGGTTCGATTCCCATCGCCCGCTCCATTTTTTTGCAATAAAAGACTTTCTGTAACGCAGGATGAAAATCTGGCGATTCCGACGCAGAAGGTCTTTTTTATTTTCCAGAATGCTTCAGGCTGCCTGTCAGCATATCCCCCGCCTGCTTCTGGTTGGCGTCAATAAATTCCTCCACCAGATAGCGGGGACGCCGCTTCACTTCCAGATAAATCTTGCCAACGTATTCACCGATGATGCCGATGGCCAGCAAAACAAGCCCGCCCAAAAGCCAGAGCGAGATAATCAAACTGGTCCAGCCTGCAATGGTCTGCCCGGTAAAATACCGGAACAGCGACCAGATCAGCACAATGCCGCTGATGACCGAAATGCCCAGCCCCAGATTGACGATACATTTAATCGGTTCCGAAGACAGGGACGTAATGCCCTGCCAGGCAAAAGCAAACATTTTTTTCAGGGGATACTTACTTTCCCCTGCCAGCCGCTCTTTCCGCTGATAATACACGCAGTCGTGGCGCAGCCCGATCATGGGAACGATGCCCCGCAGGAACAGATTGACTTCCGTATAATCCGCAAAAGCATCCAGCGCTCGCCTATCCATCAGGCGGAAATCAGCATGGTTAAAGATCACTTCCGCGCCCATCAGCTTCATAAAACGGTAGAAGCCTTCCGCCGTCACGCGTTTGAAGAATGTATCCGTTTCCCGGTTATCCCGTACACCGTAGACAATATTGCAGCCTTCATCGTATTTATCGAGCATGGCGTCTACGGCATTGATATCGTCCTGCAAATCGGCGTCCATGCTTATTGCAGCATCACAGTAGGGCTTCACCGTCATCAGTCCGGCCAGCACCGCGTTCTGATGTCCTTCATTATGGGCCAGGCAGATGCCGGAATAGATTGGATCGCGCCGGCAAAGTTCCTGAATGATCTCCCAGGTCCGGTCCCGGCTGCCGTCGTTCACAAAACAGATCTTACTTTTTTTGCTGATTTTTTTACGCGCCATCAGCGCAGTCATTTTATTCTTGATTTTTTCTGCCGAATCCGGCAATACCTCCTGCTCATTGTAGCAGGGTATCACCATGTACAGTACCGTCTCTGCAGACATAAATTTTCGCTCCGTTTTCAGATTTTAGACTACCGGCTCCGGTAAATACAGATACCGGATTTATTTTCCAGCAGCTCCCAGTTTTCGCCGCCCATTTTTTCTTTCATTTTATTATACATGAATTCGCGCATCACGATATATTTCGGGCGGGCATCCTGCTTCACCGCCTCCAGCGATGTTTCGCTGTTGGTATCCGCTTCAATGCCGGGGATATCCGTGTACAGCATAAAACCGGGGCGCAGGAATTTATCGATATACAGCGCCCGGGACGCGTCTTTTTCCGCAGCCACGTAAGTCTGCGCAATTGTCTTCACACTGAAACGGTCCTGCAGCTGCGGCATCAGTACGCCAAAGGCAATCACCATGGTCACCAGACCGGTCGCCACATGCAGCCAGGCAGCCATTTCCACATTGCTGTATTTTTTCAGGGCAAGAAGCACTGCCGCACCCAGCACCAGCGTGATTACGCCCAAAGCCATCGCACCCGTCGCGGCTTCCGGCAGCTGGCGTCCGCCCACGATCCAGCCAATACCCATAAGCAGGTACATGACAGCGCTGCCGATCAGCCAGCCCTTTTGAATTTTGCCGTTGTCATAGGTCATCCGTTCGATATTCCAGCCGATAATCATGGAAAGCGCCGGCAGCAGTACCAGCATATAGGAAACCTGCTTCGTCTTGGCAATGGAAAAGAAAATGAAGACAAAAATCCACCAGACCTGCAGGAACAAAAGCTTTGCGCTTTCTTTACCCACACTTTTTGCAAATGCGTCTTTGATGGATTTCAGCAGCACACCGGTCCAGGGGAACAGCCCCAAGATAATAACCGGCAGGTAGAACCACCAGTGCACCCGCTTCGGATGCAGCGGCGCGGCAAAACGGCTGATGTTATGAAAGCCGATAAATTCATAAATAAAATCCATGCCGTGGTTCTGGTACATGAACACATACCAGGGCAGCCCCACCGCCGCCACAACCAACAGGCCCGGAATCACATGCATATGCAGCAGGTGCCGCAGATCGCGGGTCACCAGCAGATAGAAAAAAACGATCGCGCCGGGGAACACTACGCCGATGGGCCCCTTTGTCATGACCGCAAACCCGCAGAACAGGTACATCAGCCAATATTTTTCATGCATAAAGCATAACAGGGCGCCGGTCATAAAAAACAGCAGCGTCGTGTCCGTCACGGAAGCTTTGCCCATGTACATGATCATGACCGTAGTGCCCATGACCAGCCCGGACCAGAAGCCCGCCCTTGCGTTAAACTGGCGGGCAGCCGACAGCGTCGTCATCAGCACCGCACCAATCGCCATCAGGCAGGCGGGAATACGGGCCGCAAATTCGGAAAAGCCGCCGAACAGCTTCAGCGCCCCCACCAGCAGCCAGTAAAAGATCGGCGGCTTGTCGTACCAGTATTCGTTATAGATACGGGGCGAAAGATATTCGTTAAAACGGATCATCTCTTTGGCCGTTTCCGCATAGACCGGTTCGTCCGGGTCCAGCAGCGCGACCCCGCCAATGCCGAACAAAATGTTAAAGCTGATAATAACAAGTAAAAGGATAAATGCTTTCAACGGTAATTGCTTCATGAACGGATTCTCCATAACCATAACATGCTTATCACAGATTTGGTATATTATAGCACATTATCCTTGCATTTACCTAAAAATATGATATAATAATTTCTGCAAATCTTACATGGTTCAGTAGCTCAGTTGGATAGAGCAACGGCCTTCTAAGCCGTGGGTCGGGGGTTCGAATCCCTCCTGGATCACCATACCAAACCCTGCTCCGGAAGCTAATTCCGGAGCTTTTTTATTTTTGTGATTGAATAATGGATTTTCTTCAAATCGTGCAGATTTCGTGCAGATTTTTAAACTTTTATAGCTAATCACCTGAACTTAACGGAATTAATCGGACATTAAAGACAATTAATTCTCTTTTATGTTTTTGGTGTTTCCGGTTTTACCGGACTCAACATCTCTGCGTAGGCTGAAGACAACCTACGTGCAGTTGAAATCTTATTTTCTTCTAATACATGCAAATAGATTCCCGTTGTGGAAATTTTTGCATGCCCAAGCATCGATTGAACCGATAAGATATCTGCACCACCAGCCAACGCGTAGCTAGCCGCCGTATGGCGCAGCAAATGAACTGAGATGTGCGGCAGTCCATTAATATGTGTAAAATGCCTCAGCCAGTGATAAAGAGAACTAGGATTCGCGCGCACCGCTTCCATTCCACCCTTCCTTCCTTCCGTCGCAAGGAACAAGTACTTCCCCGGATTGCTGACCTTATGCCTCGCCAGCCATTTTTCCTGATGTTCTTTATGAAGCTTGAACAGTTGCGTAGCAAGGTCATCAAAAAAGACCGCCCTGTTGGACAGGAGCGTTTTCGGTTTCTTTGTACCTCGTTGATTCCCTTTGACAGCATAAGCCGACTTGCTGACGCTCAGGCGTTTGTTTTCCAAGTCCACATCGTCCCATGTCAGTGCGTACAGTTCACCGCGGCGTATTCCGCTAATCAGAAGAAGATATATCATTAGCTTGTACTTAGTATTGGTCATCGTTTCCTTCATTTTGAATACCACCTTCAGGAACTCCGCTAGCTCATTTTTCTGGAGAATTTGTCTGGCCTTGTAGTTGGGTTTTGGTCGCTCCTCTGGTTCAATG
>JAFTZZ010000150.1 GCA_017460905.1 Acidaminococcaceae bacterium
AGCCGCCCCGCAGGATACAGGCATCCGTTCCTTCAATTGCGTCCAGCGCCATGACCGCCTGGTTCTTTACGACCACCGTCTGGCCGATATCCAGGCGTCCCAGCTCCTTCGCCATCCGGAACCCGAACTGCATGTCCAGCCATTCCTGCTCCGTCGGTTTACGCTTTGTCAGTACACCTGCTTCCGGCAGCAGCGGCTGGATCAGCTTCGTCTGGTCCATGACATGCATGCCTTCGTCTTCAATCAGTTTGACGATGGCATTCATAATCGTATCGTCCTTGCGGTCCGGCAGGGATGCAAGGACCTTTATCGCAGTCAGATCGGGAATCATTACGCCGTTCTTATACAGGACCTCTTTGGTGACCTTGCCGATCATCGTTACATTTTTCACATCATATTTCTTCAGCGTCTGCAAAATCTTGCCGACTTTACCGACGTTAATCGTATAAAAGACATCCGCGTTATCCGGAAGCTCCGGATCCGTATCCGCCACTACGGCGATCGCCACCACTTTATAGCCCAGTTTTTTTGCGGACTGCGCCACATCCACCGGCAAATGGCCGATACCTGCCAATAACCCCAAGGTTTCCATATGTCAATCCGCCTGTCTTATTTCCGTGTATGGATAATACCGCGTTCCGCATTGCGCAGGAAACGCATCAGGTGTTCAACGGGCTCGCTGCTGTCCAGTTCCTGTTCCATCGTCGCGACAGCTTCCTCCAGAGAAAGACCGCTGCGATACAGGATGCGGAAGGCTTTTTTCAGCTGGGTACGGATTTCCAGCGGCATTCCCGCACGGGCCAGCCCTACGCTGTTCAGCCCGGCCACAAATGCCGGATCGCCGGCTACCAGCATAAACGGCGGGATATCCTGGGAAATCCGGCTCATGCCGCCGGCCATGGCGTTCCGTCCGATGCGGCAGAACTGATGCACTGCCGCCAGGCCGCCGATCACCGCCCTGTCCTCCACAACAACATGCCCTGCCAGCGTTGCCACATTAGACATGATTACGCTGTTCCCCACGATACAGTTATGCGCAACATGGGTATAGGCCATCATCAGGATATCATTGCCGATACGGGTCTCATTGCCTTCCCCGCAGGCGCGGCTGACCGTAACACACTCACGGAAAACGCCCCGGTCGCCGATTACCGTATAACTGCGTTCGCCTTTAAATTTCAAATCCTGCGGCACACTGCCGATCGACGCCCCCGGGAAAAACTTGCAGTCTTTCCCGATCGTCGTATACGGATGAATGACTACATGCGGACCCACAATACAGCCATCCCCCAGAACCACATCATGCTTAATTACTGCATACGGACCAATTACTACATTCTTTCCGATTTCCGCACCTTTCTCAATGATTGCGGTTTCATGAATTTTACATAATGGTGTAATTACCGATGCCATCTTCTCACTCCCCTGCAGATCCAGTCAGCCCGTCTCTGATTTCAAAGTCTGCAAATACTGCCACGGTCCTCCGGACCGCATAAAAGCAGAATTATTCACATTTAAAGAATATATTCCTGAAACAGGATGATTTTTAACATCCTGAATTCAGCGCAAATCAGCGATTTCCTGCTTTTATTTCAAAATTTGCCGATTTTATTTGGCAGTTTTTCTGTTTTTCTCTTTTTTTCTTTATTTTTCAAAAGCTCTTAAAAAGATTTCTGAAATAGCAGGCTTCGCGCGATTTCCGTCCGCTTTTTATTCGGCTTTATCCTGAATCGCAAAAAAGCAGTCGCATTCGCAGGCCAGCACGCCATCCACCTTGCCTTCGCAGTGGATTACGCCCATGTTGCCGTGTATCTTCACGACCTCCGCCCGGGTCACCACCTGGTCGCCGGGCACCACCTGTTTGTGGAAACGGACTTTGTCAATTTTCGCAAACACCGCAATTTTGCCCCGGTTTTCCGGAGGATAGAGCATGGCCACGCCGCCGACCTGGGCCATGGCTTCGATCAGTAATACGCCCGGCATGATGGGTTCATCCGGAAAGTGTCCCAGGAACTGCAGCTCATTGACCGTGATATTCTTGATTCCGACAGCCCATTTCATCGGTTCCAGATCCAGGATACGGTCTACCAGCAGCATGGGGAAACGGTGCGGCAGAATTTTTTTGATTTCGATAATATCCAGTGTAATAGCCATTATTTACCCTCCCTGTACGCAATGATCTGTTTTGCCAACTGCGAATTATATGAATGTCCTGATTTGACTGCAATAATATGGCCCCTCCAGGCGCCGATCAGCGACATATCCCCCAGTACATCCAGGATTTTATGCCGTACCAGTTCATCCGGGAAACGGGGTACCGACAGGCATTTGGTATCGTCGTAAACGACTGCGTTTTCCAGATTACCGCCCAAGCCCAGGCCCAGTTTGCGCATCTGTTCCACTTCATGCATGAAGCCGATGGTACGTGCCGGCGCAATTTCTTCCATAAATGTCTTTTCGTCCAAAATTACATCGTAATACTGTGTTCCCAGCAGCGGATGCGCGTTTACAGAAGTAAAGGATATGCGCATGCCGTCATAAGGAAGCATCGTGATATATTTATCCCCGTCGTAGACGGAAAAGGCCCTGTCAATAACATAAACCTTCTTTTCCGCGTCCTGCTCCTGCCGTCCGGCCTGCAGCACCAGTCGGGCAAAGACCAGACCGCTGCCGTCCGTTACCGGCGGTTCCGGGGAATCCATTTCAATCAGGCAGTTGTCCACCCCCATGGCAAACAGCGCCCCCAGCAGATGTTCCACCGTAAAAACCTGCGCCCCGTTTTCACTGACCGTCGTAGCCCGGAGCGTAGATGTCACCAGTTCCGCCCGGGCATGGATCTCCGGCCGCTCCGGCAAATCGGTCCGCACAAAAACGATCCCCGTATCCGGCTTTCCGGGTTTTAATGTCATGGTCACATCTTTCCCGGAGTGCAGCCCTACACCGGAGTAACTTACCGCCGAGGCAAGCGTCACCTGTTTTCTCATACACACACCCTCCATCTGTTATTTTTTCGGTTTAAAGCGTTCCCGCCCGTCTTTCCAGCGGTCATGCACCCAGAACCACATGGGCGGATTGCTGCGGATCTCCTGCTCCAGGATCGCCATCAGCTTTTCCGTCACCCGGAACAGGTCCTTTTCCTTATCCTTCGTTTTTTCCGCATACAGCGGTGGATAGATTTTGGCCCGGCAGCTCCCGTCCCCATCGTAATGCATGAAGATCGGCAGGATCGGACAGCCGAAGGTGCGGCTGAAGACCGCCGGTCCTCCCGGTGTGATGACTTCTTTGCCGAACAGGTCAATTGTAACGCCGGTATCATTCGTATCCTGGTCGAACAGGATGCCCAGCAGCTGCTTTTCTTTCAGGTAACGCCCCATGGCCAGCACCCCTTCTTTGCCGCGGTTATAGGCTACCTTCTGGCCTGCCAGCTCCCTGTATTCGTTGATAAAGCGGTCCATGGCGCCGTTGTTCTGCTTCCGCGCAATGCTCAGCATGGGATATCCGTGCAGCGCCACATCCGCGCCCAGCAATTCCCAGTTGCCAAAGTGCCCGGTGCACATGATGACTCCTTTGCCCTTGGCGTAGGCCTCTTCCAGATATTCCAGCCCGTCTGTTTTCACGACGGAGTCAATGGTATCCGGGTGCAGCAACGGAAAACGCAGGACCTCTATGATCATACGGCCAAACTTGATTACACTCTGGTCCGCAATCTTTCGGGCTTCTTCCGCAGAAACCCCCAGGCATTCCCGCACGTTGGCCGCCGCCATCTGCATGCGCCACTCCGGCACAAACTTCAGGGCCAGTTTGCCCAGCCCGTTGCCAAAGGCCAACCCGACGCGCCAGGGAAGCAGGCAGAAAATCCTGCTGACCAGTTTCATAATATAATACGTGAGCATATTTTCTCCATGCTGCTTTTTATAGTTTCTGTTTCATTTCCTTAATTTCTTTTTCCAGTTCCTTCACCGTTTTCATCAGATTGCCGATCTTGCGCAGCTTGGCCTCCTGCCGCAGCCATTCCGTATGCTGCATGGCCGGAAATCCCGCCAGTATCTGATTGTCTCCCACATTGCCGATAACGCCGCAGCGGCCTGCCATCACATTGTTATTGCCGATAGTAATATGCCCTACCGTAGCCGACTGCCCGCCAAAGGTATTGTTATTACCAATGGTCACGCTGCCCGGGATTCCCACCAGCGCAACGAACAGGTTGTTCTCACCGACCACATCATTGTGGCCCAGATGCACCAGATTATCCATCTTGGTCCCGTTGCCGACGATGGTACTGCCCACCGTAGCCCGGTCAATGCAGGAATTGCAGCCGACCTCCACATCGTCGCCCAGGATCACGTTCCCGGTCTGCTGGACCTTATTATGTTTTCCGTTATTCGTAACAAAGCCAAAGCCATCGCCGCCGATCACACATCCCGACTGGAGGATATCCCTATTGCCGATGATGCAGTTTTCCCGTACGACAGCCTGGGGATAAATGATGCAGTCGCTGCCGACCTTTACGTGCCGCCCGATATAGGCATGGGAATAGATCACCGTATTATCCCCGATCTCCGCCCCTGCTTCCACAACGGCAAAAGGCTGGACAGCCACATTCTTCCCGATGACGGCGTCCTCTGCCACATACGCCAGCGAACTGACGACGCGCTCCACTTCCTCCTGGGGACGGAATAATTCCAGCAGCTCCGCAAAGGCCTGCTTGGGATTTTCCACCCGTATCACAGGACGGTCCAGCTCCCGGTCCCCGGGCGCCAGGATCATGGCGCCTGCCCGGCTTTTATGACAAAGCTCCACGTAGGGCGGAATTGCAAAGGATATTTCCGTCGGTCCCGCCTCCACCAGTCCGTTGACGCCCGTGATCCGCATCCCGGGATCGTCATTTTCCAGCGTTCCATGCAAAAAAGCAGCTAATTCCTGTAACGTCTTCTCCATTCTCGTTACCTCTTATATTATTTCCCGCATTCAGGGACATTCCCTGTAATGTAAAAAGCGGACGGACGAACATCCGCCCGCTACGGGTTAGAACCTTATTTCATTTTTTTGATCACGTCTTCGGTAACATCCACACCACCGGAAGGGACCGCATCCTTGATCAGGACGGCGCTGAGGTTTTTCTCTTTGGATACTTCTGTCAGTGCGGTATCCAGGCTGGCTTTCAATTTAGCCTGTGCTTCCGAGGAAGCCACCTGCATCTGCGCGGATTTATCCTGTACGATCTTTTCCGCTTCTTCCCGGCTCTTGCCTTCCGTTTCCTTCTGCATCTGCTCCTGCAGTTCTTTTGCCTTTTTCTGCAGGTCATCTTTGATGGTCTTTACGGCAGGCGCTTCTGCTTCCACCTTTTTCATGTCCACCACGCCGAACGCCGCGTTTCTGCCACTGCAGCCAACTGCCAGCAGCGCACAGGCGATCATCAGACAAGCCAACACTTTTTTCATTTGTTTGATCTTCCTTCCTGAATCCCTTTATAGTTTTATTTCTTATCCGCAGCGGGAGCGGACGCTTTTTTTGACAATGCATCCACCGCCTGTTCACGGATTTCCAGTTTCTTCAGACCGGCAATCACGTCGCCGGTAATGTCATCTGCCGAAACATTCGTACGGTACTTATGGAAAACGACCGTATAACCGCGCTCTTTCGCCAGTTTGGCCACTACGCTTTCCATATCCTTCTTGATGGCCGTTTCCAGACTCTCAATCCCCTGCTGCCGTTTGTCCAGCTCCTCATCCACCGAACCCAGCAGATCCTTCAATGCCCCCGGCGCCTTCTGCAGCGCCGAAGCATCTTGTTCGGCATTCTTTTTGAGGCTGTCCATCATCTGCGCCTGCAGCTGGCGGGCATACGCGTCCAGCCGCTGCCGCATGGCGTCGACATGAGGCTGCATCCGCTGGTTCACCAGTCCGATTTTATGCTGCATCAGCAGCATCCGGTCCCGTTCCCTGGCAGCCTGCACCGCTTTTAGCTCCGCATTCAGCTTTTCCCGCTCTGCCGGCAGCATCCGTACCGTATCCAGCTTAATACGCAGGTTAAAGATACGCAACCGGTAATGCTCGTCCAGCTTCTTCTCGTCTGCAGCCAGGTCCTTGTCTACTTCCTCGGCATACTGGTTGCTCAGCTTTTTCAGCTGTTCCTGCTCGGCTGCCTGCTTTTCCGCCATCCGGGTCATAAAATCCGCCGAAAGGAAATTCTGCCTGCTGCGCAGCTTCAGCTGGTGCAGCCTGGCCAGACTGCTCATCTGCGTCCTGCCGACGATCTCCTGTTCCCGCCGCTTGTCCAGCAGCAGGTTATATTCTTCTTTTTGTTTTTGCAAAAGGGCATATTGGGTGTGGCCTTCCAGCGCTTTCTCCCAATTTACCACCGCGATCCGTTCCCCGCTTCCGGGTTTGCCGCAGGACGACAGCAACAATGCCAGGCCTGTGACAAGTATCAACAGCCAGCGCATCTCCTGCCTCCTCCTTCAGCAACGGAAAATGAGGCCCGCCCGGAGCCTCATCTCATGCGATTTTATTTCTTCGCAGTCTGCAGCGCTTTAGCTACTTCGTCGGTGATGTCAGACCCGCCGTAAACAACGGTGGATTTATCTACAACGACCTTCAGTCCTTTTTTATCTGCAATCTTTTTGATGGTGGCATTGATCTCTTCCAGCAGCGGATCCATCAGTTCTTTTTCCTTGTTGCCCAGGCGTTCCTGCAGCTGCTTGTAGTACCGCTCTTTTTCCTCGTCATTCATGTTCTGGCTCTTGCTGTCGAATTCCTTCCGGGTCTCGGCAATAGCGCTTTGCATCTCGGTCCGGACCTGCTCCAGACGGGGAGACTGGGACACCAGCACCTGGTAGTTTACCACGCCGATCGCCGATTCGCTGGCCGCCGCGCTCGCCACACCGCTGCCGAATCCGCCGGCGCTCATGGCCAGTGTAAAGCAGCCGATTACAAAAATCGCGGCAACGATCAGGGAAATGGTTTTTACATTTTTCGGATTACGCAATTTTTCCATCATAATAGATATTACCTGCCTTTTTCTAAAAATAATTTCGCTATAATATTATATCAGTCCACATCTGAACTTTCAATATTACGCCCTATTTTTTCACAGATTTCCTACAATTCTGAAATAGGATTTCTCTGTGGAATAAACATATTCACCGCTGAGGAATTCGTGGATACGGTACCGGATGGCATATTCATTATCCCCGGTGGTCCCGAAATGCTCATAACGCAGCCGCCATCTGGGTGTAAAATCATATTCCGCCCTGAATACGTGGGCATCGGCCGGCATCCTGAACATATACGATACCGTCGCTTTTCCGTAATGATACGCATACCCCGCGTTGAAGTCCCAGCGGACATCCTTCAGATCGACACCGGCTTCCCCGAAGATTTCGTCCCGGCGGGAAATAAATTTACCCAGATGCGCCCTTCCGGAAAGGTTATGGTCATCGCGGCCGATATCGCCGTATCCTTCAAACCAGATTTTGTATTCGTGGGATTCCAGGGAAATATCCAGCTGGGTCTCCGCGCCCGGACGGATCATTACCTGCGGCGCCAGATGATGCCGCCGGACCTGTATTTCCTCCGACAGCCCCTGCAGCAGCCTTTCTTCCAGCAGCTGCTTATTGGCCTCCATATACGATACGGGAAGACCCTGCAGCGACTTTGCCAAATCCGCGTATTTATATTTCAGTTTCATCAGCAGGATGTTCGGTATGGAACGGGAAACCATGCTGTATTCCACCGTACGCACCAGTTCGCCTACGGGATAGATGATCACCTGCACGGCCGCATTTCCGCCCCGTGTCGTCAGATCGACCGCGGCCTTAAAATCCGGAAGCGCTTCTTCCACCGTGCTTTTCACCTGCCCGCGCAGCACGCCGCCTGCCCAGTCGGCAGCATCCAGCGAAGCTCCCTGCAGCGTTTTTTTAAGCTGATCTTTCAGCCCGGGCACTTTTTCCTGTAAAACCGCCGCCGCAAAAGGGCTGATCCCGGAAAACTGCAGGTCCACATCCACCTGCTGCACGGTCTGCGCCCAGGGCGCCACCCCGAAAAACAGATTCACCGTAGCGCCGTCACGGCCCTGCACCGTAGCAAGGCTGACCCGCTCCGTCTGGTACCCGGTGATCACACGGTCGGAAATTTCCGCCAGCAGCCGTTCATAGTCTGCCGCATCCGCAGCCACAGCCGTGACATCCCTGCCGTTAAACAGCTGCGCAGCTACGACCTGCATGCTGTCTTCCATTTTCTGAAGCAGGACCGGGCTTGTCGTTCCCGCCTCATCCTGTATCCGCACATTTACCCTTGTGACCGGCGCAGCGAGGACACTTTGCGTCCAGAACAGGCTCGCCAGCAACACGGCAGCTATCGTTTTCATCACAATCAGAACTGTCCGCCGAAGCTGAAATGGAACCGGCTTCTCTGTTTGCCTTTGCCCCAGTCAAGCTTGATCGGGCCTAACGGCGAAGTAATACGCAGGCCGGCGCCGTAGCCGGATTCCATCAGACCGAAATCGAAGCTGTCCTGATCCCGCTTATCCCATGCATAACCGATATCATAGAAGAATACGCCCTGGATCTTTTTCTGGATGGGGAAACGGTATTCCGCGGTGCCCCGCAGCATGCTGTTGCCTTTAAACTGATCATCCCGGTAACCGCGGAGCGTATCCGCGCCGCCCACGGCAAAGCGCTGGGACAAGGGCATGTCGCCCCACGCATAGCCGGCAGCCAGGTCAAAGGCCAGCACCCGGTTCTTGTTCAGCGGGAGGTAGTAACGGTAATCTACGCTGAGCTTTTCAAACTTAAAGTCGCCGCCCATACCGGCCCATTCGAACGTATACGAATTGCGTTTGCCTGCATGGGGATCGTAGATATTGTCGCGGGAGTCATAGACCCTGGAATATGTAATGCTGTTCGTGGAACCGAAGTTCTGGTCGCGCCGTTCTTTGGCAGTCGTTTTCTTATGGAAAATTTTCTCATATTCGGCATCATAACTCGGCTCATAATACTGCCTGCTGTATCCGTCAACAGCCTCATCGTATTTGTCATCACGGTGCTTCAGGGTAATATAATGCCTTACAAATTCGCCCTGCGGACGACCCAGGGTGATTTCCTGCCCGACACGTTTTTTGTCATATCTGGCAATTTCATCACCGTTCCGGTCATAATCTGCATATTCATTCGTGAAATCATACAGCGTCAGATTCAGAGATGTTTCCTTTTTATCCAGCCAGGGTTTATGATAGGTAAACTCATAGTTCCGGTTATCGGCGCCGCCGAATTCCCAGCGTATCATGACACTGTCGCCGGTACCCCGGAGGTTCTTATCGCCCAGCGAGATCATACCGATAAATCCGTCGGCATCACTGTAGCCTGCCCCGATGCCAAAGGTACCGGTATTCATCTCGGCAACATCGATTTCCATCTCTACCGCATTCGGTTCACGGCCGGGATTGAGCTTCATGTTGACATCTTCAAAAAAGCCCAGGTTCTGGATACGGCTCATGGAACGGCGTGCCAGGGTCGAATTGAACGGTTCGCCCTTTTTCAGCCGGATTTCGCGTAAAATAACCTTATCTTTGGTCTTAACATTGCCTTTAACTTTGAAATCTTCGACAATGCCTTCATTAAACTGGACGTTCAGAGTCCCGTCCGGCTGCAGAAGGATGTCCGTAATGCGGGCCAGGATATAGCCGTCCCGTTTATACTGTTCTTCCACAAACTGCAGTTTTCTCGAGGCTTCCCGGATATTGACCATCTTGCCTTTATGCAGGTTTACGATGGAACGGATCTTCTCCGTGGAAAGCTTTGTGTTGCCCCGGACTTCCAGATGGTCAAACTTCGGGTTTTCCAGCACGTGATACGTTACCTGCACCCCTTCCGGCACAGTCTGGAAGGTCGGATATATATCATGGAACCAGCCCATGCCATAAATTGCCTGCAAATCGCGTGTAATGCCCTCTTCCGTTAACGGCAGTCCCGGTTTGCTGGATACCACCTTAAGGATGTCCTCTTCCGGGATCTCCTCGCAGCCTTCAATACTGACCTTGGTCAGCGTCTTCTCTAAATAAGGCGCCAGTTCGCCTTCATCTTCCTGCGTTACCCGCAGATCCTGCGCCGGTTCCGGCGCTTCCCTGGGAGGAAGGTTCAGCCGGTTCGGACGGGCCTCCTGCCCTGCGCTTACCGGTGCCTGTACAGGCTCTTTCTCCTGCGCCGTTGTATCCACGGTCTTCCGTTTCGGGCCGACCTGCTGGGATATCGTCGGTGTCGTTTCCGCAAATACAGGACTTACAGCAACCATTGCAGTCATAAGACCCATCATAATCTGCTTTGTCAGCGCATGTTTCATAGTATCAACAAACCTCCCTGATAGTTGGTTATTTTAACCAGTTAATAATTTATAACTATACCCTGCGGTATTGTCGTCCCTGTCACCGGTCCGGTTCCTGCCGGACCCGTTCCTTATCGTATATTTCCCAGTTCCTGTTTTCCCGAGCGGATCAGCTGCCGCATCTGGCTGGAGGAAAGTGTTACATTCCTGTTTTCCCTTTCCTGTGCCCGGATTTCGGAAGCATCAGCCGGGTTACGCGCCGTTTCCTGCGCCAGGGCAGGCCTTTGTTCCGCCGCACTGGCTGAAACCGCCGTTACAGGCTGCGCCTTGTCCGCCGCCGGAACGGTTTCCCGCACTGCCGGTCCCGCTGTTTCTGCTGCCGCAGGCAGCGCCTGCAGCCCTGCCGCATTTGTCGTGTTTCCTCCATACGCAGATGCCCACCACCAGCCCAGGCCGCCGGCAGCCAGTATCATAACTGCCAGGCATAATGCCAGTGTATGCCGCGTCCAGGAAAATGCCGACGTGCGTTTCTGCCGCAGATTTTCCAATTCCGCTTCCGCCAGCATCAGATCCAGCTCACCCCGAACCTCCTGATTGCTGCGGAAACTGCGTTCCGCATTATCCAGGCTGGCCCGTGCATTCCGGATACGGCTGCAGACAGATTGGCTCTGTGTCATAGAGTGTCACCTCCAAACTCACATATGATTATATATAATCCGGTTTAACTTGGCAAATCCTCTTTGAAAAAAATTCCTAAAAAAGCACTGATACGGATTTATCCGTCTTTTTCTTCCGATTTTGTATGCATCCGGCCGGTTATCATGAATTTTCACCGGCAGCCGAGTCCGGCAGCTACTTCCTGAATTCGCTCATAAAACGGGACAGCATGCCGCGCACCCGCCGTACCCCCTGCTTTTCCAGGCGGTATACATGGTTAGTTGTAACATGGATATCTTCCGCTAACGCGGAAGGCGTTTTGTTTTCCAGGAAGATCCCCTGAAGCACCTGTTTTTCCTTCTGCGGAAGCCGGTCTACTGCCCGGGATACCCGTTCCGCTACCGCATGCCGTTCCGCCACCTCTTCGGGAAGCAGCTGTGCGACAGGGATCGCCTCGCCAAGACGCCAGCCTTCTGCGCATTCCTTATCCAGCGATACAGCCGTCTGGGAAAACTCCCGTTTCAGGAAATCGCACATCCGCCCCCGGATGCGGTGCACCGCAAACAGGCTGAACGCCACGCCTTTGGTATAATCATAGTTTTCCGAAGCCTCCAGAAGGCCGATCATCCCTTCCTGGATCAGTTCCATCGTGATCTCCTCCGGCAGGCGAAACTGGACGGCTGTTTTGAATACCAGCGGCTGGTATGCGCTCACCAGCCGGGTGTGCGCAATCTCACAGCCGCCCGCTGCCTGTTCCCAGAGCGCTTTCTCTTCCTCCGGCGAAAGCGTCCTTATCTTTTTCAGTTCTTCCAGATATTGCCTGAGCATATGTGTCTCTCCTGACTCAGAATGAAATGCGATACTCTATGCTGTACCGCCGGTCATGGTTTTCATCCTGTGAAAGTGTAAAATTCATGTGATTTGTCAGCTGATACTGTGTATAAACATTGTCATAGCGTCCGTTAAAGCTGCGTGTGTAACCGATCTTCCAGCGTTCCGTAAGGTTTTTGGCGATCAGGAAGTTATATTGGTCTTTTTCTTCCTGGGACAGCTCCCGTACGATCCGGTTGTCAAAATCCACGCCATTTTCCACCTTGCCCACATACAGGCGGAACTCATCGATACCCAGCGCCTTCCGGATGGTCTGTTCCACGTCGCCCAGCAGTCCGGTCTCAAGTCCCGCGATCAGCAGGTTCTGCATATCTTCATTGGTTATGTCATCGCTACCGGCCGAAGCGCGTTGCAGCGTCAGCATCCGGACCAGTGTATTCTGCGACAGCGAAGGATTGGATTTCAGCACCAGGTTCAGGTTATCCCTGCTCAGTGGCCCGTCGATCTGCAGGGCAATGCGGTAGCGGCTGAATTTTGTATTCGCGGCCAGTTTGACATACGGCAGGAAGGTTCCGGGTTCTGACCAGTGGACAGAAGCCTTTTCCACTTTAAAGCGTGTCCGCAGGTACGTTACGGTGCCCTTATCCGTTTCCACGCTGCCCTCTATCCTCGGGAAAACCGTACTGCCTTTCGCATGGATTCCGCCCTTGAGCCACAGGTCGTATAAATACTTATTATACAGGTGGACCTTGGGCCCCAGCGTTACTGCGATATCCATCCCCAGATTGCTGGTTCCTTCGCTCATGGCCGGAACCGTCGGCATGTTCACTAACACGTCATCTAATCTGATATCTGCCGAAATTTTCGGCCTCCAGCCT
>JAFTZZ010000151.1 GCA_017460905.1 Acidaminococcaceae bacterium
GAACAGCCAGAGGACTTCGCCCCACTTCCCCAGCTTGCGCTTCAAAATGCTTACGTCCATGCGGGCCAAATCGCCGATGGTGTTGACCGCGATCAGCTCCAGCTTGCGCGCTGTCGAGCTGCCAACGTAAAGCAAATCGCTCACCGGCAGCGGCCACACGATTTCCTGAAAGCGTTCATAGGGAATCCCCGTCGTGGCGTCCGGCTTTTTTAAATCGCTGCCCAGCTTGGCAAAAATTTTGTTGAAGGACACGCCCACGCTCACCGTCACGCCCAGCTCGTCCTTCACCCGCTGGCGGATCGTATCCGCAATTGTTACCGGGTCGCTGTGCAGATATTGCAGCGAGTTCGTCAGGTCGATCCAGTTTTCATCCAGCCCGAAGGCCTCCACCTGGTCGGAATACTCGTAATAAATTTCCCGGGCCATGCGGGAAAAGCGCAGGTATTTTTTGTAATCCGGCGGCACAAGGACAAGTCCCGGCGCCTTCAGTTTCGCTTCCCAAATCGCTTCGCCGGTAGTGACGCCCAATTTTTTCGCAATCATATTTTTAGCCAGTATGATACCGTGCCGGTTCAGCGGGTCACCCGCCACCGCCACAGGGAAATTCCGTATTTCCGGCCTGTACAGGCACTCGACGGACGCGTAAAAATTGTTCATGTCAACGTGAAGGATGGAGCGCATGGGAAACGCCTTCTTTGCAAATTTAAAACGAACGCTATGCAAACATTTATTTATAATTAAAACATGAGTTTGTATTAACTATAGCACACTTGCTAAAAAAAGAAAAGCGAACAAAATAAAAAAACGGCCTGCATTTCTGCAAGCCGTATGTGCGCCCGGTATTATGCAACCAAACAGATAAATAAGCGCTAAAATTTTAGCCTCCAAGCCGGTTTTCTTTTGGTCTCTTTATAAAACAAACACCACAGTAATAACTAAAAAATCACTATTTTAAAACATCCTCAATTATATTTAATATTTGTTTATTCTTTAACTGATCACGGAAATGAACAGTATAACCTTCTTTTGAGAGATTTTCGAAAAATATCTTGGCACAGTTTATTTTCGCCTTTTCATTTCCACGTAACACATCTTTTCCTTCCACATCCTTTGTTTCAACAATAATATTGATGGCCTTTTCCCCGGTTGTCTTCTTTACAATATACATAAAGTCCGGACTGTATGTCCCCCCAGTAATCGTCGGAATGGAAATGCTGCTGCGAGGGATTTTCCCGTAAACAGAAACTTCATCAATTTCGGCAATTATATTATTTTTTTCCAAAGGCGAATCATAAGCATAGGTATCATATAAATATTTCTTCCCAGGCGTGCCAGGAACAATTTTTGTACCGATACGCCCTTGCGTAATTTCACTGCGCGGCTTTCCATCGGCATAAGACAACGCAGTAGAGCCACACTTCGTATCGCTTTTTGCGTAGCGGAAGCGCCCTTGTAAATTATCAATTACCCAATTATGGAACTCTGAACAAAATACACTGGCAGTATTCTCATTAATAAATTTTTGTTCAAATATATCATTACATATAAGCGCTAAATTATTAAGTTCGTTATCGTCAATAGAAATAAATATTACTCCCTCTTTATCTAAAAGATCTTTAGCCAATACTAATCTTGGATACATAAACATAAGCCAAGCTGAATGAGACGCGCTGCCACGCTTTGTTAAATCCAAAATACGCTTTGACTGTTCTTCACTAATACTTAACTTATCAGACAATTCTTCAGCAGTAAAAATATAGTTGTCATTATAAACAAAGCCATCAGAACCAGTATTGTACGGTGGATCAATGTAGATACAATTTACAATTCCTGCGTATGATTTAAGTAGATGCTTCAGTCCATCCAAATTGTCGCCACTAATATAAATGTTTTTGCTATGCTCGTTTTCCGTTTTTTTGTTATGCTCCTCATCAGGAACAATTACAGTTGTCGTATCCATAGATGCCAAAAGCCGGGCATAGTTTTTCCCCAAAAATTTCAACTCATAGCCTTCATTGGTGACAGCAATTTTATCTACCAAGTATTCTTTGAAACGTTCAATGTCAAAACTGCCATCACTGTGGAAACAGGCAGGAAAGTGCTCTCGCAATACCGCAAGCTCTTTATCGTTAGGCAATACGTTTTCATTTGCGGCAATAACATCTTTTATCATAAGTTAAGCCTCCCTACCAAAATCAAACCACTTTTGTTCAAGGTCAGTAAAATCAATTCCGTGCTTTTCACAAAAGTCTTTTATGTTTTTTATTGCTACAAGATTTGGTTTTGCTTTTCCGGTTTCCCATCTGTTTACCGTTGAGAAGGAAACGTTAAGTTCGCGGGCAAATGCCTCTTGGGATAAAAAGCAGTGTTTCCGAATATTTTTGATTTCATCCGCAAAACTCATGATGCATTCTCCTTTTGCATATTCATCGCTATAGCATCATTATAGCACAAATTATAGTTTTGAATCAGTTCTTTTTTATTACTTCAGTTTTTTCCTGAACTGCATTAAGTTTCCAGTTGGTTTGGGCAGTTTGCAAAATGCCAGGATAATAATAGCATAGTCGTTTTATAGAATCTTCCGTGTAACGCGTTTTTTCAAGCGGCCAACCTAAAACTTTTACTATCATGATAATAAGGATTATTCGCAACTGATGTCTTGCAAAATCAAGATAGTCGTACTTTCCGTGTAGAAAATCACCGTGTATCAGTTTATTACGAATATCCGATAGGCCGGGCTTTTCTGAACCTGATGCAAAAAACGGCCAAAACAAATCGAGTGGCAAGCGATACACCTGTTGAAATCGTGCTAATGTGTTTTTTAAAGATGGGCGGTTAAGTTCAGTTATTTTTTCAATAACTTGTTTTATTATAGATTCATCAATACTCTCCTTAATGAAAAACGCATTTATAGAGTTTTCGATACCTTTGCTTAACTTTTTAAATTCGCTCCTACTTAGCAGTTGTTCATTATCATTTTCTCTGTTATAAGATAACAATATAGCCTCAAACGATGAAAACAATTCCAAATATTTAGAATCGATAATTCCCATATCCTGATCATTGCACAATGCGTAAATTGCTCGTTTGATAGCATCATAATAAACCCTGTTTTTTGTAAATTTTGTATAGGTCGCTATGATAAAATCTTTAATAAAAAAATAATTATTGCTTAGTTCAACTGGTCGTTTCTTAACACGACTGCTTTTCATATTTCCCCTGTAAAACTCATAATAATTCTTATCATCATGGTATTCGTAACCTATCCAGCTAATGCGATTGTCGTACCCCAAAGAAAGCAATAATAGAAAATCTTCTGTTCTTTTAATTATTTGTTTAATGATTGCTTCGTCTGTTATTTCTTTATCGGTTATAACTTCACAAACTTTATGACGATAGGCAGTGTAGCCGTTATCATTATCCTTATATTGATATATTTCCTTAAATTTGAAAATAATCTTTTCATCATCTTGGATTATGAATGTCATTATTTCTTGATTAGCTTTTTCTACTTTTGCACTCCCCTCAAAAGATTTTTTAATAAGACTACAGTATGGAAGTTCTGCATCATTATTCAGCCAAAATGTGATGTTACAGTAACTTCTTCCTGCTTCATGTAATGAAATTGTTTTTTTTACATCGTAAGCAGTAACTGTTACTTTTCTATTTATGTAATCTAAATCACTTATGGTCGGGTCACCCATATAAGCATTTTGTGAAACATACGTTGCACCAAAACAAACAGCCTCAACAGAAATCGTCTCTGCATCTTGTAATTCCGTAACATCCATCTGTTGTGGCGGAATAGTCAATACTAGATGAACCGGGCCTTCATAATCGGCAGGAAAAAATAATTCGCCCTTTATTTTTTCAAAAGTTTTACCATTACCTTTTAATGTAACGTGTACACCTATTTTTTCATCATTCAACATCAAGGTTATCACCTACTTCTGCGTTAATACTTAACTTTTACATCACTATAAGAAGCACAATCCAACTGCTACCTTTTTACAATTTTCTCAATAGTTCCCCTGCCATATCTTTCATTAACGAAACCGCAAAGCATTTTTTCCCCGCGTCTTTCAGCGAGGCCCCGATGTGATATACAGTTTTGCCATCCAAGATCAGGAAGCGGTCATGAAAGATGTTGGTGTGTTTCACTTCCAGCTTCGGGTACTGCGCGTTGAATGCGGCAACGTCCTGCGCCGTCAGTTTCGTTTTGGTAAATGTGTAAATGGTTACGGTCACCCCAGATTGTTTTTTGGCTAATAAGTTCAGCGTGCTCACATCCACGTATCCGTCTATCAGGATAATTTCCTGTTCTGCTTTTTGTATCAACTCTATAAGCAGGCTGAACGCATCATATATCTGTCCGTCGTAAAATATTTTCTGGTGTGTTTCCGTATGTTCGCCAATACATTCAAAAAGCTGGTCAAATTTTTTGTCTGTCTGTTTCTGATATTCCAGTTGCCGCAGTTCTACGCTGCTGATCCGGTCGAACAGAGCGGCATTATTGGCGATGAAGTGGCGCATTTCAACAAAAGCATCCATGATACTGATTGATACCTGTACTGCAACAGCACTCTTTAAAACAGCAGATAGCATTGCAATCCCCTGTTCCGTAAAGACAAAGGGCATATACCTTCTTCCGCCTCTGCCATTTGAGGTCACAAATTGTGACCTCAAAAAAGCGTATTCTTCTTTGGTAAGCCGGAAACGAAAATGTTCCGGAAAACGTTCAATATTTCTGTTTACTGACTGATTAAAAGCTTTTGTCTGAATGTTATACAGCTCTGCCAAGTCACTGTCCAACATCACCTGTTTTCCCCGGATAGTAAATATACGGCGCTTGATATCGTCAGGGCCTAACGATATGATTTCTGTTTCATTTTCCATAGGCAATCACCTCGTTTAAAATTTCAGGAACAAATGTTCGCCATTATTGTAGCACAATCTTTCAAAAAAGAAAAGCGAACAAAATGAAAAAACGGCCTGCATTTCTGCAAGCCGTAGGTGCGCGTTATAAGTTAAGGAAATATAATTTTTAATGACGTTTTAAACGCTTAACCTTTTCCCTTATCAGGTTCATAATAAAACCTGTGCTTTTGACGCGCGATAAAAATTTGATGATGACTTTCGCTTTCAACTTACAAAAGACGAGTTCAAAAACTTGATATCGAAAAAATCGACATCAAGTTGGGGCGGTCGCCGTAAACTACCGCGTGTTTTCACCGAATCCGGTATTTATATGTTAATGACCGTACTCAAGGGTGATTTATTATTGAATCGCAAAATTTTACAAATACAAACCGCTACGGCGGGCGAGGCATAAGCAAAACTTCGGGAGCATTTGCGAAATTTCATGAGATGAAATTTGCCGCAATGGCGAGGATGTCTGAGGGCGAAGCCCGAGTTTCTCGCCATAGGCAAATGAATCCATGAAATAGCAAATGCGAGCGGTTTTGCGTTGCCTAACCCGCCGCAGCGGTTTAAATTTAGTTATAATTCAAATTCAATTTTTCTTACAAGTTACCTTTACGCCGGCAGCAGTTTCTTCCAGAACGGATACGTGCTCAGCACAACAACGATCAGCAGCACCACAAAATCCACCGCCGTAAATTTTTCCTTCGGCATGTTTTTGTAAGTGTTCGCGCCAAAGCCCCGCAGCTCCATGGAAAGAGCCAGCGTTTCCGATTTCGCCACCGCACGCATGACAAGGGGACGGATTACCACCACATACGACAGCAGCCGCTTCAAAGCATTGCCCCGGTTGGAATAGCCGCGGCAGGACTGCGCGTCCAGCGTAATCGTGCTGTCCTCCAGAAAATTCGGCACGAACCGCAGCGCCGCCGTCAGCATGAACGCATATTCCACCGGCAGGTGGAAACGGTCCACCAGCGCCTTGGCAATACTCTGGATCCGCGTCGTGGCCAGCATGCACAGAAACGCAAGGGTCATGACCAGCATGCGCAGGCCGCCGAACAGGGAAACATCCAGCGGCGAACCAAACAGCAGCTGCAGCAGCACCATCATGCCGGTAAAAACGCCTAACCCGCCGATAGCCGCCAGCATGGTCTTGCTGCGTTTGATGTACAGCAGCAGCACCAGCTGCAGCACTAAAATCGTCGCCACAGCCTCCAACGGTAAAATAAATACCCAGGCTGTCACTGCCAGCGTTACAATGATCCAGGTAAACGCATTCAGTTTCATATCAGTACGCCCCCTTTCGGATCGCGTCGCAGAATTCCTCGCAGGACGCAGCCGAAACGCCCAGGCGGGAAGCCAGTACGGAAACCGGCGGACGGCGCAGGCCCCACTGTTCCACCGGGTGATTGCCTTCAAACAGTTCCTGGGGCGTGCCGCTGAACACAAGATGCCCGTCAGTCAGCACGATGGCGCGCCTGGCATATTTGCGCACCACGTTCATGTCGTGGGTGATCAGGATGATCGTGGTGCCTTTTTCTTCGTTCAGCGCTTTCAGATATTCCATCATGGCAGCCTGTTCCGCGGCGTCCTGCCCGTTGGTGATCTCATCCAGGATCAGCATGCGCGGGTTCAGCGCCAGGGCAGCGGCCACGCCCAGCCGCCGCTTCTGCCCGAAGGAAAGGATACGCGGATAGCTGCTTTCCATGCCTTTCAGGCCCATGGCCTGCAGCGCCGCCTCCACATTGGTTTTGATATTGCCTTCCGGCAGCTTTTTCACCCGGGGACCGTAAGCCACTTCTTCATACACCGTATCCGCCAATATTTGCAGATCCGGATTCTGGAAAACATAGCCCACTTTGTCCGCCAGATCCGCCGGTTCGTAATTGATGATGTCTTCCCCGTCCACCAAAATCTGGCCGCTGCGGGGATGGTCCAACGCCATGAACAGGCGGGACAGGGTGGTCTTGCCGCTGCCGTTGTGCCCCAGCAGCGCCACGAATTCGCCGTCTTCAATTTTGCAGTTGATGTCGTGCAGCACCGGAATACCGCGGCGATAGGCAAAATTGATCTCTTTTGCTTCAATCATGCCCTCACCCCTTTTCCAAAACCTTTTGCCTGCAGTTCCTTCGCCGCTTCTTCTGCAGAGCGCCACAAGGCGAAGGTCTGGCCGGTCTTCTTTTCCAGACTGCATTTGATCTGCCACAGCTCCGGCAGCAGCGGACGCAGCTCTTGATCTTCATAAATGTCGGCAACGACAGCTTCACAGCTGCCCTGCGCCGCAATCTCACCGTTTTTTACGGCGATCAGGTTGGTTACATAGGGCAGCACGAATTCTACCCGGTGCTCGACGACGATAAAGGTCGTCCCGTGCTCCTTATGGATTTTATTTAATAATTTATAAAGGCTTTCGCCGCCGTCCGGGTCCATGGCGCTGACCGGTTCGTCCAGCACGATAATTTCGGGATGCACCGCCAGCAGCGATGCCAGTGCCAGACGCTGCCGCTGCCCGCCGGACAGCTCGTCCAGCTGATAGCTTTCCCGTCCCGGCAGGCCTACGTCTTCCAGCGCCCGACGGGTCCGTTCTTCCGCTTCTTCCGGCGGGAACCCGTGGTTCAGCAGGCTGAACGCCACTTCTTCCCCTGCCGTCAGGGAAACCAGCTGGCTTTCGTAATCCTCCAGCATCAGCCCGACCTTCATGGCCAAATCGGAAACTTTTTTCCCTTTTGTCGTCTCTCCCAGCACTTTTACATCGCCGGCATAATCGCCGCCGGAATAATACGGCACGATGCCCGTAATCGCCTTGCACAAGGTCGTTTTGCCGGCGCCGCTGGGTCCGATGATGACCGTAAAGGGACCTTCTTCCACTTCTATATTGATGTTCTTCAGGACAAGGCCGGAGCGAAGATATTTAAAATAAAAATCCTTTACCGAGACTACGGATTTCATTTTTCTTCGCCTCCTTCCTGCGCATAAAACAGCTTCTTCACAGGACGGAACAGGCCTAAGGTAATCAGGCCGTTCAGCACGCCAACCACCGCAACCACCGGCAGCATGGCAAAGATCCAGACCCGCAGCGGCAGGCCCAGGACCATCTTCAGGATAAACGTAAACACGCCGCCGGACATAAAGGTGGACGCAAAGCCGGTGATGAACGGCACCAGCCGGAAATCGCCCATGCGGCAGGCCACAAAGGCTTTTACCAGCAGGCAGCAGGTAGTCGCCCCGCAAAGCTCGCTGGCAATATTTCCCAGCGGGAACGCCGATTTTGATGACGGAATCAGCGTCAGCCCCGCGATGAAGCCGATGCCGATAGCCCGTTTCAGGGGCGGATGGGTCAGATTGATGACGATCGAATACATGGCGATGGTCCAGTTAGGCGTGACCCCGCCTACGTTGGGGCTTACCGTATGCAAAATGATGCCGATGGCAAACAGCATGGCGGTGACGGCCACCCAGCGATAGCCTTCCTGATTCGCCTCCACATGGGTGAGCGCAGGCGTCAGCTGCCCGGTTTGCGCCTGCGTTGTGTCAACTGTTTTTTCTTCCATATATAAATCTCCGTTCTTTCACATGCTTTCCACAGCCTGAAAACTTGCGCCGAAAAGATTGTAAAGACAACCGTTCCGAAAATATGACTACATTATATCTCACATTA
>JAFTZZ010000152.1 GCA_017460905.1 Acidaminococcaceae bacterium
GCGGGCTGGCGATACTAATTCTGCTGTTCTTCCACATCGGCTTATTTGGAAAAGTGCAGAACGGAACATATATTCTGTTCCCTTTTACGACGGTCAAAATGGTAACCCAGCTTTTGTTTGTGGCTGCGTTCTTTGTCCATGTTTTTATCAATATCCGCCCGTTGCTCGTATCGCTTGGACTCATCAGTTATAAAGAACGCCGGGGCGATATTTACCTGATTCTTTCGGTGCTTCTGCTATTTTTTGCCGGGTCAGTCATATTCTACTATATTGGATGGCAATATCTATGAGTAAGACAATTATTATTATCGGTGCGGGACTGGCGGGACTTTCTGCGGCTTTGCAGGCGATGGAAAATGGCTGCGATGTAAAATTGGTTTCTCCATTTCCCTCAGAGCGGGCGCAGTCTGTTATGGCGGAGGGCGGTATAAACGCAGCCTTGAATACGAAAGATGAAAAAGACAGCCCGGAAGAACATTTTGCAGATACGATAAAAGCCGCCGGTGGTCTGGCAGACCCGAATGCGGTTTGGGGAATGACGCAGGCTGCGCCGGAGCTTGTGCATTGGTTATTAAAACTTGGTGTTCTATTTAATATGAGCGGTTATGATGATGTGGATCTGCGGAATTTTGGCGGGCAGAAAAAGAAACGGACTGCCTTTGCACAGAGCGACACCGGAAAGCAGATCATGACCGCCATGATCGACGCAGTTCGTCAAAAAGAAGCTGCTGGTACGGTAGAACGGTTTAGCCATCATTCTTTCCTGACACTCCGTCTGTGCGGCAATGTTTGCAGCGGTTGTGTAATCAGGGATGAATACAGTCAGGAGATTATGGAATTACCGGGTGATGCGGTCATTATCGCCTCCGGCGGTATGCACGGATTGTTTGGGAATACAACAGGTTCGTTGTCCAATACAGGAGAAGTCACCGCAGAATTGTTCCGGCTTGGTGTGCCGCTGGCAAATGGCGAGATGATCCAGTATCATCCGACTACCGTGGAATGCAGCGGGAAACGTATGCTCATCAGCGAGGCAGCCAGAGGGGAAGGCGGCAGGCTGTTTGCAACGAAAGACGGGCAGCGATGGTATTTCATGGAGGAAAAATACCCGGAAATGGGAAATTTGATGCCCCGCGATATTACTGCAAGGGAGATATGGAGGATCAGTCAGGAATCCGAGGTATTTCTTGATATGACGGAAATACCAAAGGAGATCATTTCAGATAAGCTGTCTGGCTTGGCAGACGACTGCATGACATATCTGCATAAGGATATTCAGACAGAACCGGTGCCTGTTTTGCCGGGAATCCACTACTTCATGGGCGGTATCCTTGTGGACGAGCATCATAGAACGTCGATTCAAAATCTTTACGCCGCCGGAGAGTGCTGTGCCCAATATCATGGTGCAAACCGTCTGGGTGGGAATTCCCTGTTGGGCGCATTGTACGGGGGACGTGTTGCTGCAAAGTCGGCCTGCGAACAAGCCGGCGGCGTAAATCTGTCTTGTGCGGCGCAGATAGATATTCCGTCAGCGCCCCAAATTGCGGCAACAAAACAATTAAACAAAATCATGCAGGAGGCTCTTGGCGTTGTCAGAAATGAGGATAGATTATTAAAAGGGATTCAGGCGGTACAAACGCTGACAGGGAATCTTCCGCTGCTTGGTTCTGCGATTCTCAATAGTGCCCTTGCCCGAAAAGAAAGCCGAGGCGCACACTGGCGGGAGGATTATCCGAAACGCAATGACAGGGATTACCTCAAAACAACCGTGGCCAGATTTGATGGAAAGCAGATACAAATTTCCTTTGTACCTATTCCAGAAAGGCGGTGACTAACTTGGTATATAAAATACGGATTCGACGGCAGGAGAACCGGAAATCAGACAGGTATTGGCAGGAATTTGAGTTTGACGGAAGTGAGAACAGTTCTGTTGCCTCCGTCCTAAACGAATTGAACAGCCGTAGCCCTCTGAAAGATAATTCTGGGAATATAGCTGCGCCTATTGGCTGGGAATGTGGCTGTATGGTGCGTAAATGCGGTGCGTGCGCCATGCTGATCAATGGGCTCCCCCGGTTGGCCTGCTCTACATTTCTGAATACATTAAGAGGCACTACAATAACACTGGAACCGTTCAGCAAATTTCCGCTTGTAAGGGATTTGATTGTTGACCGGTCAATCCTGTTTGAAAATTTGAAGAAACTGAACCTTTGGCTCGATAGCGAAGCCTATATGAATCCGTGGACACATGAACCGAGATACCAGTCGGCCCGCTGCCTGATGTGTGGCTGCTGCCTTGAAGTGTGTCCAAACTTCCATACGGATGGCACCTTCGCCGGAGCCATTGCCGCAGTTAATGCCTTTCGAATTCTGAATGAAGAACAAGAAGCCACCCATAAGAATGAGATTTCTGCTGAATATAAGGAGAAATATTTTGAAGGATGTGGGAAGTCGTTATCCTGCCATGATATTTGTCCGATCAGGCTGCCCGTAGAAGAATTGCTTGTAAGGTCAAATGCGGCGGCTATTTGGGGCAAATAGTTAAGCCCCAAGTATATTTGACATAGTAGGCGGTGTATGGGTATTTTTCTGCATGGTAGTGGGTGTGTTGCTGGGGCATTTTACCCCAGCACCCCCGGAACAGCTGGCACGCTTTGAATCTGCCCGTGTTTCTGTTCCAATGGCAATTCTGATTTGGGTAATGATTTACCCCATGATGTTGAAAGTGGATTTTAACAGTATGGCGACATTACAAATGAATCGAAAAGCTGACTATGGCAACTGGGTTCCGGCGGCCATGATAAAAACGCTCTGGGCGGCAACAGCGGCCATTTCCCTTGTTTCCGTGCTGATGTTCGTTTTGATAAAGTCACCTGTTCCGGGCTTTATTGGTATAGTCGTTACACTTGCTGCGCTGTGCATGACTATCTATATGCAGAGATGCAGAAAGCTGTTCGATTTCCAGGGCGGCGGGCGGCCGAAGATCTATTTTGTGCCGCTGGACAGAAGGCTTTTGGGCGTTTTCTGGTACGAATGAAAAGAATACGACTTTAATTTCTCCCATGTCTGGCTGAACGTGAAGACGGAGTTCTCGTTTGAGGAGCAGGCGGAGCTGGTACACTGGCATGTCCGCCAGGAGAACCGGGACGCCGTGATGGACACGGAAGTGTTTTGCCGGAAATCGGATATGCTGCTTGTCAATTATGAAGCGCCGGACGGGACTAAGAAGCATAACC
>JAFTZZ010000153.1 GCA_017460905.1 Acidaminococcaceae bacterium
ATGTGCGGAACGAAAAAGCCAGCAGCCTGCCTTACGGCAAGCAGCGGTATCTGGAAATCGTCCGCGCGCTGGCCACCAATCCGCAGCTGCTGTTGCTGGACGAACCGGCTGCCGGCATGAATCCGAAAGAGACGTCGGAGCTGACAGATTTTATCCGGAAGATCCGGGACCAGTTCAACCTCACAATCTTCATGATCGAGCATCACATGGACCTGGTCATGGAAATTTCCGACCGCATTTACGTACTGGACTTCGGCACCACCATCGCGACCGGCGACCCGGCGGCGATCCAGAACAATGAACGGGTTATCAAGGCGTACTTAGGGGAGGATGAAGATGCTTAAAATCAGAGATTTAGTCGTCGCTTACGGCGGCATTGAAGCGCTGAAGGGCATCTCCATCGATGTACCCGACGGACAAATCGTAACCCTGATCGGTGCCAACGGCGCCGGTAAAAGCACACTGCTGCGCGCCATCATCGGCCTGGTAAAAGCCCGGAGCGGCTCTGTCGAATATAATGGCGAACCCTTGGTGGGCCTGAACAGCCAGCGCATTGTAACAAAAGGCATTACACTGGTGCCGGAAGGCCGGCGCGTATTCCCTAACCTGACCGTACTGGAGAACCTGCGCATCGGTGCCTACCTGCGCAAAGATGAAGACGGTATCCAGGAAGACATCCGTAAAATCTACGACATCTTCCCCCGTCTGGAAGAACGGCATTGGCAGATGGCCGGTACCCTCTCCGGCGGCGAGCAGCAGATGCTGGCACTGGGCCGCGCCCTCATGAGCCGTCCGAAGCTGATGATGATGGACGAACCGTCCTTAGGCCTGGCGCCGCTGGTCATCAAAGAAATCTTCAACATCATCCGCCGTATCAACGAAAGCGGCACCACCGTACTGCTGGTGGAACAGAACGCTAACATGGCGCTGAAGGTTGCCCATCACGCCTACGTGCTGGAAACCGGACGCATCAAGATGGAAGGCAGCGGTAAAGAGCTGCTGGAAAACGAAGAAATCAAAGAGGCGTACCTGGGGAAAAAGAAAAAGTAATCAAGGATATTAAAAAAGTGAAAACCCGGAAAACGCGGTGGCGGAATTGTCATCGCGTTTTTGCTTTAGAGGCAGGACGGATATTTTTGCGCAGATGAAGGTTATATTGTATAATTAGACATGCTATGGTGATTTTTGAGTCTGGCATTCAGAAAGAATTTTTGTGCTATGAATAATAAGCTGATTACTATTTTGCGTTTTCATCGCCATGTCCTGGTTTTGCTTATTTACCTTGGTATTATTGTGGCGCTGTATCATCTGCCCGGCGTGTTCCACCCTCAGTCGGTGGAGGATGTGCGCCGATGGGTAACGGGCTATGGCGTGTGGGGACCTGTTGTTTATATTCTATTATATGTTGTACGTCCGTTGCTGCTGTTTCCCAGCCTGCTGCTGAATGTGGCTGCAGGTATTTTGTTTCCGCCGCTGCTGGGTATTCCCTGTTTGGCTGCGGGCGGTCTGGGCAGCGCGGTGCTGCTGTTTTATATGGCCCGCACGGGAATCGGCAGCGAATTTCTGAGCCTGCATGGCGGTAAGTGGGGAAGCCGGATACATCAGTATCTTTCTGACGGGACGAAAAATTTTCAGCGCATGCTCTGGCTACGGACAGTGCCTCTGTTCCCGTACGATGTCATCAGTTTGGTGGCCGGCTGCACGAAGATGCGCCTTATAACGTTTGTTGTTACTACGCTGCTGGGTATTTTGCCAGGTGCTGTTGCGTATAATGTTTTAGGAGATGCGCTGGGGGGCAATTCAGGGTATCTGTTTTCCGTAGCATTGCTAGTGATTGCATTTGGCATTCCGCTGGCGTTTTGGTATTTTGGCGGGGAACGAAATAATTTGAGCAGTAAGGAAAAGACATAAGCAAATCATAGGAAAGGATTGCGTCATTTCATCTCATGAAATGACACAATCCTTGACGTTTTTGCGTTGTCTTTTCTTTACTGCACAATTTAATATGTTATAATTGAAGCCAAGGGGGCTTATTAGTTATGGAAAAAAACGTAGAAACCGAAATCAAGTTACTGATTGATAAAAAAGATGTGAAGACGCTGATTGCTTCCCCGCTGGTTGCCAAAAAGACAAAAAAGGGCAGCCACAAGACGGTGAAGCTGGTGAATATTTATTTTGATACCCGCGACCTGTTGCTGCAGCAGGCCGGGATTGCCTACCGCGTGCGGCAGAACGGAAAACAGTACGAAGCAACGGTCAAGTTGCGCCAGACAGATGCGGGCGGGCTGACGGAGCGCCAGGAGTACAACGTGCTGGTAAAGAATGCGAAGCCGGACCTTTCGGTGTTCGCAGATACGGGCATTCAGGTTGATTTTGACAGTCTGCTGGGCGCGGCCCAGATTGAAAAGCTGTTTTCCGTGCGGGTGAAACGGGAGACCCGCTTGCTGCAGATCACAAAGGAAACGGTGGTGGAGATGGCCATCGACCAGGGATTCATCTCTGCCGGCGGCAAAAAGGAAACCATTGATGAAGTTGAACTGGAGTTAAAAGAAGGCTCATTGGCAGATCTGCTGGCCTACACGGCAAAGGTCGCCGCTACGGTGCCGGTGTTTACGGAGTCCCGCAGCAAGTATGCCCGGGGGATGGCGCTGCTGGATAAGCTGGAGCCGGAGGGCAGCAAACCCACTCCGGAAATTGATCTGGACAAGGACTATTGCGAAGAATATAAGAAGCAGCTGTATCAATATGGTACGGCAATTATGGAAGAGCAGAATGTGTTTGAGGATAACGGAAATCTGCAGACGGAAGCGGACCGCATCTTCCTGCCGTATTTTGAACGGATCCAGGAATTTCTGTACTGGCTGCAGCCTATGCTGGACGGCAGTGCGGGCATGCAGGCCAATCTGCAGGGCGTGCTGCGTCCGTTATATCGGCTGCGCGATGCCAAAGCGTTGCTGAAACGCTGGAAGAGTCTGTTCAAAATGGCTGACGGACGCCTTGGCAGCGATAAGGTGACGCGGATTGTGGAAAGCCGCATTAAGGATATCGGTGACGAAATACAGCGTCAGGTGGCTGCAGGCAATTATTCCGGCGTTGTCTTTGCCCTGTGGGCGGCCATGGAAAGCGCCGGCTGGAAGGCAGAAGAGTATCTGCAGGCCGGACAGCTGCTGCAGGTACGCGCGAAAGACATTTTGGAAAAGATTAATGTCGAGTTAACAAAAGGAAAAGAAAACACCGCAGAACAGGTCAGCGCTATTATTGCAGGCAATAAGAAGCCGGAGAAGAAAAACAAAAAAGGAAACCTGCAGGAACCCGGTTATGTGGTGGCAGCCCGTCTTGCCAAAGAACTGCATTACCTGTCTATAGCTAACGAAGCAGTGAAATTATCCGAACTGGGCAAAGAGAGCCGGAAGAAACTGGAGAAGCTGGGTGAAGCCGTACGCGACATGGACGCCGTCAACGCCTTGGGCCAGGCCATTCCGGAAGAACTGTTGAAAACAAACACCGTACTGGCAGCGCGCCAGAGCGGCTTCCTCCTTGGCGACTTAGCCGCGGAACAGCAGCTGGCCCGCAAATCTGTTAATAAAGCGTTTGACAAGTGGATCAAAAC
>JAFTZZ010000154.1 GCA_017460905.1 Acidaminococcaceae bacterium
ACAACAGATTTTTTCTTCCAGCTGGTCAAATGGGCGCCAAACAACCGGTAGCTGCTGTAATTGGTACCCTGATGGAATAAATAGGTACCGTAAGCGTCAATCGCACTGACTCGCATAATTCATCCTCTTACAAAAAATTCTGCCATTGATTTATTGGTTAACGTTTTATGTTCGTTTAGTTCGTCTGCTTTAACAGTTTTAAAAATGTGCCGATTAAATTTTTACCGGCGCCAGATCCCAGATATCCTTCGCATATTCCTGAATGGTCCGGTCACTGGAAAAATGGCCCGCATGGGCAATGTTGACCGTACTGGAACGGAACCAGCCGGCAGCGTCCCGATAGCGCCGCTGTATCTCCTGCTGCGCTGCGCAGTACGGTTTGAAATCCTTTAATACAAAAAATTCATCATTGCGATCCAGCAATGCTTCCCGCAGCTGCCCGAACATGGGATTTTCTTCCATAATTTCCAGCATGCGGCGAACATCGCTGTCACTGTTGTAAATATCCCAGGAGGTGTAGCCGCCTTCCTGATAATAACGCTGCACTTCTTCCGCCCGCAGGCCGAAGATCACGCTGTGCTCATCGCCCACTTCCTGATGAATCTCCACATTGGCGCCGTCCATTGTTCCCAGCGTAATCGCGCCGTTAAACATAAATTTCATGTTGCCGGTTCCGGAAGCTTCCTTGCTGGCAGTAGATATCTGTTCGCTGACATCCGCTGCCGGGAACAGCTTCTGCCCCAGGGACACATTATAGTTTTCCAGGAAGATGACCTTTAATTTATCCGCCACCCTGTGATCGCGGTCAATCATTTTTGCAACCGTATTGATCAGCTGGATGGTAATCTTCGCTTCCCCGTAGCTGGCCGCCGCTTTGCCGCCAAAAATAAAGGTCTGGGGAACCAGGTCCAGATTCGGATTGTCCAGCAGCTGCCGGTACAGGTGATACACGTGCAGGATATTCAGCAGCTGCCGCTTATACATGTGCATCCGCTTGATCTGGATATCAAAAATGGAATGGGGATTTACCGTAATATTCCTTGCTTTATACAGATAATCCGCCAGAAGTTCCTTACGTTTTTGTTTTACCGCGGCAAGCTGTTCACAAAACGCCCTGTCATCCCCAAACGGTTCCAGTGCCAGCAATTTTTCCGGCGCATGGATCCAGTCTTTGCCGATGCTGCTGCAGATCAGTTCCGTTAATTCGGGATTGGATTCAATCAGCCAGCGGCGGTGGGTCACACCGTTGGTCTTGTTACCGAAGCGTTCCGGGAACCAGGTATAGAACGGACGCAGCGTGTTGGTCTTCAGGATTTCCGAATGCAGCTTGGCCACGCCGTTTACACTGTGGCTTCCTACAACGGCCAGGCTGGCCATATGTACCTGATTGTTCCAGAGGATCGCCACCTCCCTGGCCTTTTCCTCTTTGCCCGGAAAACGCTGCCGTACAGACTCCAGCCACCGTTTGTTGATTTCGTCCACAATGAGGAAGATGCGGGGCAAAAGCTCCTGGAACATGGAAATGGACCAGCGCTCCAGCGCTTCCGGCATGATCGTATGATTCGTATACGCTACGGAATTCGTGGTGATGCGCCAGGCGTCATCCCAGCTCATGCCTTCTTCATCCATGAGGATGCGCATTAGTTCCGGAATGATCAGGGCCGGATGGGTATCGTTGATATGCAATGCTATATATTTGTCAAAGTCCTTCGGGGAACCGTAATACTTTTTAAAATGACGCATAATACTCTGCAGGCCGGCAGAAACGAAGAAATATTCCTGCATCAGCCGCAGTTTGCGGCCTTCGTAGGTCGTATCGTCCGGATACAGGAAACGGGATATCTGCTGCGCCAGGTCTTTATAGTGCAGCGCCCGGCGGTAATCGCCGTACCGGAGCTGGTCGTACATGCCTTCCCGCGTATATTCCGCTTTCCACAGACGCAGGGTATTCACCGTCCGGTTCTGGTAACCCAGCACCGGAACATCATAGGGCACTGCCCGCACCGTATTGTAATGTTCGTGCACGCAGACCAGTTTTCCGTTCTTTCCGGGGCGCACGTAAGCCTGCCCGCCGAAACGGACATCTACTGCCTTATCGGCTTTTTTTATTTCCCAGGGAAAGCCGTTGCGCAGCCAGGCATCCGGCAGTTCTACCTGCTGCCCGTCAATGATGCGCTGGTCAAACAGGCCGTACTGGTAGCGGATACTGCAACCGTGCCCCGGCAGCTGCAGGGCGGCCAGCGAATCAATAAAACAGGCGGCCAGACGGCCCAAACCGCCGTTTCCCAAACCGGGATCGGGTTCTTCCGGAAAAATTTCATCCAGGTCAAACCCGAAATCCTGCAATGCACTGCGGCACAGTTTTTCCACGTCACAGTTCAGTAAATTGGTATGCAGCAGCCGTCCCAGCAAAAATTCAATGGAAAAGTAGTAGACCTGACGTACTTTTTTTCTGTTATAAGTTTTTTCTGTCTGTAACCAGTCTTCGCTCACCAGATCCTTGATCATGGTAGCAAGAATCTGATACACCTCTTTTCCGGATAAATTTTTTACCGGTTTCTCAAATAAAACTTCCGCTTTTTCAATAAATAAATTTTTAAATTCTTCTTTGGTTTTCCAGGTTCGCATAGTCTGATAATTACCGTACCTCGTGTTTAATGATACACAATGGCTCCTTTTCTGTTCCTTCTAAGATGGCTTCCGGCTGGATATCCCTGTCTTTATCGCAAATCACATAATTCAGGTTGGCATCTTCGCCGATATTTGTATTCTGCATCACGATGCTGTTGCGGATAACGGCATTGCGCCCGACCCGCACCTTCCGGAACAGGATACTGTTTTCCACTGTGCCTTCGATGATACAGCCGTTAGCAACCAGGGAATTGGTCACCCGCGCTTCTTCCATATATTTAGCCGGTGCTTCGTCTTTGATTTTTGTAAAAATCCGATTATCCTGATGGAAAATTTCCCGCCAGTTTTCTATCTTCAGCATATCCATACTGGACTGGTAGTAGCTGTTAATAGAATTGATCCGTTTTGCGTAGCCCTCAAACGAAAATCCGAAAATGCGCAGGCTGTCTACATTATCCGCCAGTACTTCCGCCAGGAATTTCCGTTTCCCGCCTATATTGGCTCGGCGGATCATGCGCAGGAAGAGATCGCTGTCTATGAGAACAGAACCTAAAAACAGATTTTCATCTTTCTTTATGTTTTCGGCTTTTTTTATTCCGCAAACATGCCCGTTGGCTTTTGTTTTCAGCACATATCCTTCTCCCGGGCAGTCTGCTTCCTGTTTTTTATAGACGAGGGTAATATTTGCATTATGCTGGCGGTGGAAATGCAGCACCTTTTCATAATCAATGTTGGCGACCACGTCACAGCCGGAAAGCAGCAGATATCTGCACTGCCCGGCTTCCACATAACGGAGGTTTTTATAATAGCTGTAGATATCGCCTTCCTGCGGATGCAGAATCTCGTCTTCTTCATCCATGGGCAGATAATACAGGCCGTGCTGCTTACGGGCAAGGTCCCATTCTTTGGCAGAGCGTACATGGTCTAACACAGAACGGGAATGGAAAGGCAGGATCAGTCCGACAGTGTCGATTCCGGCATTGACCATATTGCTTAATGCAAAATCCATCAGACGGAATTTTGCTCCGAAAGGTTCAGAAGCCAGCGGACGCTTTTCGCTTAATTCTTTCATCATATTGGGGCACTGTAAATTAATTAATCCTAAAATATCCGTCATTTTATTTTGCCCCCTTTCCTTCTGCTTCAGCCTTTACGGTTTCATCATTGCCATATACGGCGACCTTAGTATTTGTTCCCTGAACTTTCGCCCCCGGGCAGATGCGACAGCGTTCCCCGATGATTGCCCTGTCGATGACTGCATCTTTTTCAATCACCGTGCCCGGCATAATAACCGAGTTCGTGACCTTTGCGCCTTCTTCCACAACTACATTGTAGAAAATGACAGAATGGGAAACCGTACCGGAAATAGCCGCGCCTTCCCCCACCAGAGAACTGTACATCTGTGCATTCGGCCCTACATAGTGGGGCGGATACGAATGATTTCCGGCATAGATACGCCAGTTGGGATTATTCAGGTTCAGCGGCGGATCATCTGCCAGCAGATCCATGTTTGCCTGCCAGAGGCTTTCAAACGTGCCAACATCCTTCCAGTAGCCCTCAAAGGGATACGCATATACAGGAAGCTGGTCCGCCAACATTTTGGGAATTACATTCTTCCCGAAATCATGCTCTGAATCTTTGCGTTTTGCATCCGCAATCAGATATTCTTTCAATACAGACTTATCAAAAATATAAATTCCCATTGAAGCTAATGTGCTTTTAGGATTAGCCGGCTTTTCTTCAAATTCATTGATGCGAAGATCCGGATCGGTGTTCATGATGCCGAACCGGGATGCCTCCGACAGCGGCACCTGTATCGTGCTGACCGTTGCTTTAGCTTTGTGTTTTTTGTGAAAAGCCAGCATTTTTGCATAATCCATCGAATAAATATGATCTCCGGACAGGACCAGAACATATTTCGGATCGATCATATCCATAAAATTCAGGTTCTGGTAAATCGCATCCGCCGTCCCCTGATACCAGTTGGAAGAATCCTTGTCATTCATATACGGAGGCAGGACGAACGTACCACCGTGCTCGGAATCCAAATCCCAGCTGCTGCCGTTCCCGATATACCAGTTCAGTTCCAGCGGCTGGTACTGTGTCAAAATACCTACCGTATCAATGCCGGAATTGCGGCAGTTACTCAGCGTAAAATCAATGATCCGGTATTTGCCGCCAAATAACACAGCCGGCTTTGCTACATTCTTTGTGAGGACGCCCAGGCGGCTTCCCTTACCGCCCGCTAAAATCATAGCCAGGCATTCTGTTTTCTGCATATAATCTCAACCCCTTACGCACAGATTTATCCACTGTATATATTATAACACAAATAAGCAGAATAAAGATATAGGAGTATGCTGAAAGGGGATATACTTCTCACAAAAATATTTTCAACATTTAACATGTCAGTCTTTAGTGCGCAATACATTACTGCATTTACGCCCCGCCTGTCAACCTTGCCTTCTGTTAGCGCTGGGCTAACTTAACCATTTGAAAATTCCCCGCGCTAACACCTTCTGCAAGGCGTGGCTAACTGACTTACGCCATGAGAAATCTCGTCTTAAGGCTTGGTTCACATGCAGATACATCAGCGTTTACATAAAGTTAAAGCCCCCTGCACGAATGTGCAGGGGGCTTCCCTGTGACCGGCAACAATCTATCCTCCCAGGCCGCTTCCAGCCAAGTACTTTCGACGCGTGAGAGCTTAACTGCTGTGTTCGGGATGGGAACAGGTGGTCCCTCTCAGC
>JAFTZZ010000155.1 GCA_017460905.1 Acidaminococcaceae bacterium
ACATTAAATTTTTTCTCCGCAGCAGGAGCCGCCGCCTTTTTATCACCGCCGCCACAGCCGGCCACGCCTACCGCTAACGTCAGCAACAGCGCTGCTGTCAGCGCTTTCACTTTTTTCCCGGATAATTTCAGCATTTTTCTCAAATCCTTCCCTCATTTTTTACACAGATAATAAACAATTCATAACTATTATAATCATACTATAACGTAATAACCTTATTTATACCTGCATGTTATTTATTGTAAGCCGTATTACCGATAAAGTAAATAGCTTTCAGTTAATTTTACGTTTCTGTCGGCCGGCAAAAATTGCGTTTGGACAAATATTGTAAAAAAAGCTACAAAAGAACACTATCTGTGTCTTTTTCACGTACATTGCAGCATTTCATCAGCAGCAACAAAATACAGGAGTTCTCTCTATTAAGTTCGTGCTTTTACATTTTGTTTTCATTTTTTTAAAAAAAGCACTTACCTTTTCAGTAAGTGCTTAATGTCTGCAGACAGTCAATTTACAGTATTAATAGCAATGGAAGCGTCAGTCAAATTTAACGCCTTTCACAGCAGCATTTTTAGTGGTCGTCAGGTTATGGGTGCTGGGCAGGAGGACGTTACGGACGATGATAGGCTGATATCCGACTTTAAAAATAACCATGTTCCAGCCCTGCTG
This sequence comes from Acidaminococcaceae bacterium, assembly GCA_017460905.1. Taxonomy (GTDB): domain Bacteria; phylum Bacillota; class Negativicutes; order Acidaminococcales; family Acidaminococcaceae; genus Succiniclasticum. The sequence continues at coordinate 667 of JAFTZZ010000155.1, forward strand.
TGAGAAAGCAATTTCTGCCAGCCCTTTATCGCTGGTCATGCCGCCCACGTTGCTTTTTCCGATAACATGGCATTTTCCGTCTTCCAAGCGATAATCAATGCCCAGTCCGATGTATACATTTGCGTAAGGAACCGGGGCTCCGTCACAGGTAACATTCAGATTGGCATAACCGCCTTTCTGGGCGGGAGCGGCAGGTTTCCCGGGCGCCGGTTTTTCAGACGTCTTAACAGTGGGTTTGCCTTTTAAAACATTGCCGACATTGAATCCTGCATCTGCTGTTAACGGCATTGCAATCATCATGGCGCAGAGTGCTGCAGCCAGAACAGAAAGTTTTTTCATAAAGTTCTCATCTCCTGTCTTTATTGTAATACGATACTCCAACATGACCTATCGTTTAATTAAGTATACCAAAAAAGCACCGGCTTGTAAAAAATATTTCATACACATTCATCTGCAAAACAAAAACGCCGCCCGGACCTTCCCCGGACGGCACAGACAGGCGTTCTTACTGCATTTACAGCATTTTAAAAAAGGGCAAAAAAATGGTGATCCATCCGCGACTCGAACGCGGGACACCCTGATTAAAAGTCAGGTGCTCTACCGACTGAGCTAATGGACCACATTGGTTTGTTACTTTCGTAACAGTGACAGTATAAATTTTTATATTGGTTTTGTCAAGGAATTTTTGCGCTTTTTGATGTGATAGTACTTTATAAACAGTAAATCGTTGAAAGATTTTTCCTGCATAGTTGTTCACAGTTTTTCTTCCAATAACTTTTTCAGCGCAGCCTTATCCGTTTTGCCCCGGCTGTTCAGCGGAATTTCCCGCAGCAGAACCAGCTTTTTTGGCATTTCCTGCGGCATCAGCACATCCCGCAGGCGCAATCGCAGTTCCTGCTTTATCAATTCCGGGCCGCCTGTCACAAACGCGGCGGCTTCCTGTCCCCTGCCTGCATCGTCATAGGGAAGGACGACTGCCTGCGTCACATCCGGCAAAGAGCACAGCGCGTTTTCAATCTTTGTGCAGCTTATCTTAAAGCCGCCTTTGTTGATGATATCGCTTTCCCGCCCGTTGAAGATCAGGTAGCCTTCGTCATTGAACCAGCCTGTATCGTGCAGCGTACAGGGCTGCTGCAGCCCTTCCACATGGTACGGCGTGTCGATATAAATCAGCCCGTTTTCCACCCAGACCTGTACGCCGGGAACCGGCCTGCCCACACTGTCCGGATACCGCAGCATCTCCTCATAGCTCAGCCAGGTGATATAATCCAGCTCACTGGCGCCGTAGTACAGGATAATCTCACTGTTGGGAAAATGTTCTTTCAGCGTTTCCGCCGTCTTCGCCCCCAGCAGCTGGGAACCGGCCAGTATCATCCGCATGGCCGGGTATGCCCGGTCCAAATACCTTGTCAGCGCCTTCAGCTTGGCAGGAACCAGATACAGCACACTGACCCGGTGCGTCCGGATCAGCTCCAGCCACTGACGGCAGCGGAAACTTTCACTGACTACCAGCGTGCAGCCGGCATACAGCACCGAAGCCCAGATGCTGAGATTGCCGGTAAAGCTGAAGCTGCCTTCCGCAAACACCACCGCCCTGTCATCGATGCAGAACCGCCGGTTCTGTTCCGGGATAAATCCGGCCCAGCTTTCGTAAGTACGATACATCACCTTGGGGGCATCGGTGGAGCCGCTGCTCAGTACGCCCATACAGGCATTCTGGTACGGCGCCTGCGCCGGAACAAAAGAAGACGCGCCGTTGTCGAAATCATCTTTCTCTTCATTAGCATGGGCTGCCTGCCCCGAAGGCCCTTTCTTTGCCGCTTCCCCTGCGACCGCAGCTTCTGCTGCGCCCTGCTTTAGCGTCCACCCATTCTCTGTTTCTGCCAGGATAAACCCGATACGGTTTTGCTCCACCAGTCCGTGCTGCGCCGCCTCCGGCAGATCGTAATGCCCGATGACCGGGATCTGTCCCGCAGCCATCACCGCCAGGAATGCCAGCAGCTGGTGATACACGCCGGCAGATACGATCAGTACACTTGTCTTATACTGCTGCGGGAATTGCCGTTCCCATTCCGGCAGCACAAACCGGCGCGCATCTTCATAGGCCTGCCGGTAGGTGATCTGCCTGTCGTGAAGGATAATATAGGGTATGTCTGCTTTTTCTTCCGCCTGCTTTTTTAACAGCGTAACGTAATTCATAAGGTCTCCAAAAAATTTCTATTCCACTTTGCAATTTTTAACCAGCAGCGCCGTTCCCAGACCGCCGGCGCCCGCAATGCTCAGCAGCCCCAGCTTTCCGTTCCGCTGCTTCAGTTCCTGCCACAGATGCAGCAGCAGGATCGCGCCCGAAGCGCCGTAGGGATGCCCGTAGGCCAATGCGCCGCCCCAGGGGCAGTAACGTTCCGCCAGTTCCGGATAGGTACGCGCAAATAAGGCACTGATCACTGCAAAGGCTTCATTATATTCAAACACGTCGATCTGTTCCGGCCGCAGGCCGCAGCGCTGCAATAACTGCTGGCCGGTTTCTATGGCGCCGGTCGGGCTGTACCGCGGGTCCACGCCCCATTCGCAGCCTGCCAAGAGTTCGGCTTCCGGCGCCAGCCCGTATTGCTCCACAGCCCGCTGCGAAGCCAGTATCACAAAGGCCGCGCCATCGTTCATCAGGCAGGCGTTGGCTGCCGTTACCAGCGGCGTTGCCGTCGGCGCTGTTTCCTTGCCGGGATATTGCTCTTCCGTATCTGTTTTTAACCCGGAAGCGTCTTCAGCCAGCAGCGCTGCCACTTCTTCTTCCGTAAACAGCTTCGGCATCCGCGCCGCCAACTTCGGACTCATCCGGTCCCGGATCCCTTCATCCCCTGTACTGCCGGACACGGAAACGATAATGTCCTTCAGGCGTCCGTCTTCCCTGGCTTCTTTGGCCAGCCGGTGGCTGCGCACCGCAAAAGCATCCAGCTCTTCCCTGCCGAACCCGTATTTCTGGCAGGTCCGTTCCGCGCCCTCCAGCATTGCCCTTGCGCTCATTGTATCCGGAGAGAACTGGGCTACGGTAAACCCCTGCTCCGTATAACGGGGATCTGCTTTGGCATAGACCCGGGTCGGCTGCATGGAAGTCGACTCAAAGCCGCCGGCGATCAGGATGTCCGCCATGCCGCTGCCGATCTTCGTCATCGCCAGCTCAATGGAAGCCGCTGCGGACGCGCACTGCATGTCGACCGTCAGCGCCGGAATATGCAAGGGCAGCCCCGCCTGCAGCGCCGCCAGCCGGGTGATATTCCCCCCGGTGCCCACTGCGTTGCCGCACAACAGGCCGTCCGCCTGTTCCGCGCAGGGATATTTTTCTATTATCTTCCGCAGCACCGCCGCCGCCAGCCCCTCTGCCGGAACCGTTTTAAACAGGCCGCCTGTCAGCCCGATATGACTGCGCAGACCGCCCAGTAAAAAAACCTTTTCCATACAATACCTCACACAAAAAACCCCGGCCTGTGACTCCAGACCGGGAATTTCAGACAGCTTGCGCCATCAACCGTTACTTTCTCAGAAGCGCGTTGATCCGCGTCGCCAGGAACGCGCCCGCCAAAACCTTCACCACATCGCCGAAGATAAAGGGGAACACCGCCGCTACCAGCGTTGCCCACACGTTCATATGCGCCACCAGATACATGGAGACGCAGCCGCCGATATAAATAATCGGCATGCCAACAGCGATACCCAGGATCACCATCTTTTTAAAGCTGTTAGAACCGTTCAGCAGCCTGCTCATCAGCCAGGCAGCGATTACAAAGCAAACGTAAAACCCTCCGGTGGGCCCCAGCAGACGGCCCATGCCCGCAGTGCCGCCGGGCAGCACCGGCACACCGACAGCGCCCAACAGCAGCCAGACCAGCACGACAAGGAACGCATCCTTGGGCTTCAGGATGAAAGCTGTCATGTTCACGATAATCGTTGTCCCTACAACCATGGCCGGTGTGAAGGGCAACGGGAATGCCAGATACGACGAAACCGCCAGCAACGCCACGCACAGCGCCATCTTGGTCAGGGCACGCGTCTTTTCGGCAGAAGTTTCATGATGTACGGTTGTTGCAGAAGTCTGTTCCATTTGAGGTCATCTCCATCATTTATAAATTCTTTCTGAATGCGATTACAGTACAGCCGGTCGCATTTTAAAGCGTTCTCGTTATCCGTTTGTTTTTAATAGTTAACCACGAGTCCTATTATAAAAGATTCTCAAGGCATTGTCAACTTTTATTTTCATTTGGTTAACTTCGATTGCTTGTCCGAACCGCAAGGATAACCTGTTTCAATGTTTCCCTTACAAAAAGACTTTTGGGCAAAATATCCTTATACAAAAACCATTCCAAAAAATTCCGTCACAAATTTTTTCAGTTTTATCACAATATGGCAATTATCTGTAATATTCTTTACATAACATCTCCTTGCATTTTCTGGCCATTTCTGCTATATTATAAGTGAACAGAGGAAGTACCAAAGGTCCCTTGCAAAAGGGATATTCCGGAACGGAAATGAGGATACTTCGGAAGTAATTCAGAAAGGAGTGGTTCCCCCGAGATAGCTACAGGCAGTATAGGAAAAATAGAAAAGG
>JAFTZZ010000156.1 GCA_017460905.1 Acidaminococcaceae bacterium
ACGCAGCCTGTTGAAAAAACAGGGGAGCACCAAGGATATCCTCGTTGTTGTGCATCCGCTGGAGGCAGAATATTTGCAGCAAAGTTTACTGAAAATATGGAACCGGGAACTGGCCTGTCAGATTACGGCAGAGGCGGATCCTTCCCTTCATGTGGAAGCGTTTATGATTTTGGATAACAGCGGCGGGAACTGACAGAATTGCTGCGAAACAGAGAATTGCTTTTAAGTATTTTGGGAGACGGTAATGGACGAGAATATTTTACGTGAAGCAGGGCACAGGCTGTATATCACAAGCCGGCTGAAGGAGATGAAGCGGTATCTGGTTTTCCGGGCCCGCTGCCGTATGCATGAAGGGATTGTGGGAGACCTGCTGGATTTTTTTGCCGAAACGCAGCTGCGCAGGGATATATTGAAGGGAACACCTGCATTTGTCGAACAGGTAACGCGGGCCTTCTTTTATAAAGGCTCTGACTATGAAGACCGGGCTGCGCTGATAAAGAACCATATTCTCTTTATGGAAAAGCATTTCAGGCCTGATATTATTTCCCGGTTGTATGTTGATGTCGATGTGAAAAACAATTCCGGCCAGCGCATTATCTTGTGGGAGGATGTCTTTGAAGAAAAACCGCTGTGCATGGAACTGTGGTTTAATGCGGGACAGCGCAAGGAAGGCTGTCTGTCGCTGGTATTGCGGTGGGATACGGAAGATTTATACCAGATCATGTTCTGGTTCGGTCCGGATATGGAAAAAAAGGATGCAGCGATCTGGATCGGCGCATTACAGGGCAGTCCTAACGGAAGTGAAGTAATAAAGAGGATGACAAAGGCCTTTTTCGGATACCGGACCAAAAACCTGATTTTTTACGGAATCCGTAATCTGGCACGCTGTCTGGGCATAACTAAAATCTATGCTGTAACCAATGAAGGCTATTACGCGATGAATCATGTACGCAGCGACCGAAAGCTGAAAACGGACTTCGGCGCTTTCTGGCAGGAGTGCGAAGGTACTTCCTGTGCGGAAGATAGCAGGTTTTTTGTGATGCCTGTAAAAGAATACCGTAAAGACATGAGTGAATTGAAACCGTCCAAACGGGCGCAGCACCGCCGCCGTTTTGAAAAACTGGATGCCGTCAGTGCGGCGTTTGATGAAAATTGTAAAAAATATCTTATATAATATATCAGCATAGCATTGTCTGAATGAATCCTGCGTATAAAGTTTTTGGTCTGTTATAAATATGTCAGGATTCTGTTTTTTTTGTGAAAAGTTGTTTTTTTTAAGAAAAATTATGTTGACTTGCCACTAAATATGCTATAATAAAAACATAACAGGTCTATCTGTAGTTTTTTGTGTCGATAAGATAATTATTTCGGAGGGACAGCAGATGAAAAAGTTTTTATCTTTTATAGCAAGCCTGGTTTTAAGTCTGGGGCTGACCGCTTCCGTTTATGCGGACGGCGCTACCCCGGTTGCGTCGGAACAGCTGGATGCGGTGGAAACAGCGTTGTATGGTACCCACCAGAGCAGTTCCATGATGGAACGGATGGAAAGTCTGGAAGACGATATTTACGGGATGCCGGATTCCGGCAGGAATATTCTGGATCGGATCCAAAGTACCTATGAATATATTTGTGGAACAAACGGCGGCAACGGCAGTTTTATGCAGAAGCTGAACGGCGTAGACAGCCGGTTCAATGCAAAGATTACCTCCGGTCCGGCTAAAACGAGAATTGAAGATCTGGAAAACATCATCTACGGCCAGGTACAGGGCGGCTCGCTGAACCAGCGTCTGGACCGTCTGGTGGACACAGCTTATACCGGAGGACAGGTTCCCATTGAAGCGGTAGTTCTTCCCAAAGACTCTTTGGTAAAGATTGAATTTACGTCTCCTTTAAGCAGCAAAACAGCACAGGCAGGTGATCCGGTTAACTTCCGGGTGGCTGATAACCTGTATGTGAATGATGTATTGGTATTGTCCAAAGGCGCTTCCGGTGTTGCAGAAGTTGCGAAAGTTGTACAGCCTCGCAGCTTTGGACGTGATGCGCGGATCGATGTGAAGTTCAGCCATGTATTTGCGGTGGATGGCAGTAAAGTGCCGATTTATATCGGAAAACTGGCAAAACAGGAAGCAAAAACTGCTGCCGGGGCTGCAGGCGCAACCATTGGCGGTATGATTGTCCTGGGACCGATCGGTGCAATCGGCGGCGCGTTTGTAACCGGCCAGTCTATCGTGATTCCGGAAGGGGCAACTACCTATGTACAGGTAGTACAGGATCAGACTATCAGCGGAATCGTTTACCAGGAAGCAGCTTCCGGCAATGCAGGGCTGTAATTTACTGCAATTGGCAGCGACGGTAGCGTATTAATTCTTAAACATAATGTGAAATACCGGCACATAAAAGTGTGCTGGTATTTTTTTTTGTGATTATGTGATATAATATCTAATGGATATTTATTGAATGCGGAGGAGTCCATGAAAAAGAAATTAATGGTTTCTGTACTACTCGCCTGCATGGCAGTTTCGTTCCAGGCCTGCGCAGATAATGACAGAACGCCAGATGAATACAATGAAGATACGATATATGAGTCTCCGTTGGATCAGCCTTTGCCGGCAGCGGTCAATGAGCGTCAGGATCAGCAGGAAATGGATGAAGGCGATGCATTTGCAAAGAATGCCGGACAGTTAGTCCAGGGCGCTGCTTCGGGCCGGTCTGCCAGACATGAAAATGCAGCAGCTGTTGCCGGTGTCGAAGCGGATAAGGGCTTGAGAAAAAGCGTACAGGAAAATAAAGCCGGGGATGATTCCGAATCTGTTAAAAAGGCAGCAAAACGGGCTGCTGTAAAAAAAGCGGAAGAACAGGCAAAAGAAACATTAGCGGAAACAGATGAAAATTTTGAACCGGAAACAGAAGAAAAATTTCCGGGCTATGAATATCAGGCACGGCGGCAGATAAAAAATATTGCTTATAAAGCAGCAGAGGATATCCTTTTGGAAGGAAAAGAAGTTTCTTCTAAAATGTTAACAGAAAAACAGGAACGGCCTTTTGAAAATACAAATGTCATAATTGATGAAGAGAAAAACCGGAAGAATAACTCCGGTAAGCTTCCGACGGTTATTACCGGGGATAATGCGCAATATGACAATGAAAGCGGAGATTTTATCATTGAAGGAAAGGTGCGCCTGACCCAGGGGACGACACAGCTTTCGTCCACCAAAGCGGTGGGTAACGCGAAGACCGGCGATGTCTGGCTGCTGGAAGGAGGAACATTAAAGGAGCCGACCAATAATGTTCAGGCGCATTGGGCCCACTATAATTATAATCATGAGACCGGGGAGCTTCTGCATATTAAAGGCGCTTCTAAAAACAAAGGCGTGGGAAGTACTAAAAACGATTATTATGAAGCACCGCATGCGATTATAGAGCATGGGATGATGATTGTCGACCAGGGCGGTACAACGACCCGCTGTCCGGCGGTAAAACATCCGTCCTGCCTATCTGTGAAGGCAAAAACGATTACGATTGTGCCAAATGACAGGATCATTGCACGGGGGGTACAGGTATTTGTTAAAGGTGTACATGTATATTCCCGGGATGTGTGGATCAACGATCTGCAGGAATCGAATAACCGGCTGATGCCGCATATTGGCTGGAATGGGGATAAAGGTTTTTATCTTTCCCTGGATTACGAACAGCCGATAGGAAATCCGCTGCTGAAAAACCCGACAAAAGCATATATGCATCAGGTCTATTACACGAAGTCAAAATATAAGCCGTTTTATAGCATCCGGCACGATGAGCGTGATTTTTATGTCCGGCTGAATCACGGATTTGTCTATGATTCAGATGATGATGATATTGATGAAGGGATATGGCTGCATAAAAAGATGGACTGGGGCATCTTCTTAAAACCCCACCGTATCAGCAAAAAGCTTCCGCTGACGTACGATGCGAATATTACCCACGGTTTATGGCAGTATACGCACAGGAACTGGTCCAGCTGGCATACGGAAAAAGTAGTCCATCTGCGTCATGACAGGTTTTATCCGCTGGGCGGGAAAAAACTGTATATGGATCTGATGATCGGACGCAAATGGGTGGATGAGAGTTATGGCAACTTTAGGATGAGAGTGAGTCGTGGAGTCTACAGGCGATACGGAAACAATTTAAACAGCAACATTTATCACGGGACATTGGGGTATCGGTTCTCGAATAAATGGAATATCTGGGCAACGTATCATGATGAGCACAAGACAAGCCGTCTCTTTAGTTTGGGGCAGCCTAGTTTTGCCAAGGAATGGAGATTGGGAATATCCTGGAAGCCTGACAAGCATAATAAGTTTACTGTTGTGAAGCGTCATAATTCGGAAAACGGTTCGAGGACGCATGGCGATTATTCTACCACGTTTAAATGGTCGCACCGGTTCTGTTGCGAGGTGCTGACTGTAATGTATCAGAGAAAGCATTATAAAGAAGACCATGAATGGACCGTAAAATTTGATTTTCTGAATTGGTAATAAGCATCGGAAAGTGGTGACACTGTGAATCAAATAATAAAACAGCGTCTGTCAGATCATCTGGCAGTATTGCAAAAGCTGATGGAGTCGGATCTGCCGCAAAAGCTGGAACGCTGTGCAGCGCTGGTGGAAAAGGCTTTGGCAGAAGGGCATAAGGTGCTTTTCTGCGGCAATGGGGGCAGCGCGGCGGACAGCCAGCATCTGGCAGCAGAGTTTGTGGGGCGTTTTCAGAAGGAACGGAAAGGACTGCCTGCTGTGGCGCTGACGGTAGATACATCAATTTTAACGGCGATTGCCAACGATTACGGGTATGAGACGGTGTTTGCCCGCCAGGTACAGGCGCTGGGGGAACCGGGCGATGTGCTGATAGGCATCTCTACTTCCGGGAACAGCCAAAACGTACTGCTGGCCATAGCGGAAGCAAAGGCAAAGGGCATTGTCTGCATCGGTATGACTGCGGAAGGCGGCGGCAAAATGGCAGAAGCCTGTGATATCTGCCTGGCTGTTCCGGCCAGGGTTACAGCCCGCGCCCAGGAGATGCATATCTTGATGGGACATATTTTATGTGAACTGGTGGATCATGAGTGATATGAAGTGTACGGCCTTTGTGGCAGAGAAAATCCAGGACCTGCATATTGCCGTTATCGGCGATGTGATGGTGGACCGGTATTTTTACGGCGAAGTGAAACGGATTTCCCCGGAAGCGCCGGTTCCGGTAAACCGCGTTAAAAAGATCAAGTCTGTGCTGGGCGGCGCGGCCAATGTGGCTGCCAACCTGGCAAACCTGGGCTGTCATGTGTATGTTGGCGGCGTGACCGGTGATGATGAAAACCGTAAGATTCTGGAGGAATTGCTGGCAAAAGAAAATATTGACTTCAGCGGGCTGGTAAAATCCAAGAGCCGTTCTACGATTACCAAGATGCGCATCCTGGGCGCCCGGCAGCAGATGCTGCGGCTGGATTTTGAAGAGGTCGGCGACCTGTACCCGGAAGAAGCCGACCAGATCAAGCAGTGGCTGCTGGCACTGATGGATAAAGGACTGGATGGTATCGCTGTTTCCGATTACGCCA
>JAFTZZ010000157.1 GCA_017460905.1 Acidaminococcaceae bacterium
CAGAAGCTGCTGGACTGCTGTCCTGAAGGCATTGCGTCCCAGCTGGCAGCCGTTGCCGAAACGTTGGAACGCGATACAGATTTAAATTCTTTGATACAGATATTGAAAACAGATAAATCGTAAACTGATAAATTAAAAAGAGGGGGATTTTATTATGCAAAACGTATTAAAAAAAGCAGTGGGTATTCTGGCAACAGCAGTTCTGGCAATTGGCCTGGTAGCAGGCTGCGGCGGCGGGGATAAGAAAGCGGACAACAAAGCGCCGGCCAAAGCGGATACAGGAAAGAAACAAACGTATGTTGTGGCGACAAGGGGCACTTTCCGTCCGTTCACTTATACGGATGACAAGAATAACCTGACAGGATACGACATTGAGATTTTGAAAGAAATCGAAAAACGGAATCCGGACCTGCATTTTGAATTTAAGCTGATGAGTGTCAGCGCAGGGTTCCTGGGACTGGAATCCAAACAGGTTGATATTATCGCCAACCAGATTACCTATAATAAACAGCGCGAAGCAAAAAGTATCTGGACCAAGGAAGTCAACAACTATACCAGCCGGAAACTGGCTGTCCGCAAGGACCGTAACGATATCAACGGCATTGACGACCTGAAAGGAAAGAAAGTTGCGGTAGTAACGACCAGCGAAGTGACGCGTCAGTTGCAGGCATATAACGAAACGGCAAATCCGAAGATTGAACTGATCCTGACGGATAAGGGAAACAACGAGTGCATGAATCTGGTAGCAACCGGTCGGGCTGATGCTACTCCTGTTTATGAAGTGACGATTAACGATGCGGCTAAAAATCTGGGGCTGAACATTAAAGCCGTAGGGCCGGTTATTGCCAGTGATGCTACCCATTATGCTTTACATAAGGATCCGGAAGCGCAGAAACTGGCTGATCGTCTGGATGCGGAAATCAAAAAGATGCGCGAGGATGGAACGCTGAAAAAACTGTCGGAAACATTTTTGCTGAAGGATTATACGGTTCCGCAGAAATAACAGAACTAAACCGGAAAAGGGGGGAGGCGGAAAGACATGGGGAACTATTTCAGTCCTGAATATATGATTGCATCATTTCCGGTACTGTTGTCCTATGTGGGAGTATCTGTGTTTCTGACCGTTATTTCCCAGACGCTGGCCCTGTTTTTGGGAAGTGGCATTGCGCTGGTACGGGTGCAGCGGCTGCGGTGGATCAGCAGCCTGTTTGCCGCCTATATCTCCTTTATCCGGGGAACACCGTTTCTGGTACAGTTATACCTGATCTGCTTTGGTCTTCCGCGCATTATTAAAGCGCTGGGGGCCGAAGATATCAGGGCCTTGCCGGTGATCGTGTTCGTCGTGCTGGTCATGGTGCTTCATTCTGCCGCATACATGTCGGAGATCATGCGGGGCAGTCTGGAAAGTATCGACAAAGGCCAGCTGGAGGCCTGTTATTCCATTGGCATGACGACTGGGGAGGCGTACCGCCGTATCCTGCTGCCGCAGGCATTCCGGATTGCGGTGCCGTCGTTGGGGAATGAAATTATTTCAGCCTTGAAAAGCACCTCGCTGGTTTTTAACGTAGGCATCGTGGATATGATGAGCAAGGCAGAGCTTATGGGATCCTACAGTTACCGGAGCCTGGAGCTGTATCTGGATGCCGGTATCATCTATGTCCTGCTTTGCTTTATCCTTCATGGGATTACGGAATTTGTGTCAGGCAGGAATCAGCTTATTTCGGACAATACAGCAGAGCTTGCGGCTGAATCTGCTGCGGAACAGTGAGGAGGGCAGTTATGGAGGACAGTGTTGTTGATATTGCTTATGCGCTGGAGGCGTTCCGTTATCTGCTCGACTATGTTCCGGTTACGCTGGCGCTGGCAGTCGGCAGTATGTTTTTGGGCAGCCTGCTGGGCCTGGCGGTCATGTTTGTCCGCTGGCGGAACGTCCCGGTATTGGGAAAATTAGGGACCTGGTATGTGATCATCGGCCGGGCGCTTCCAACCCTGATAATTTTATATGTCGTATTCTTTGCGTTTCCAGTCTTCCTGCTGTACATGAATGACGGGCAGGTATCGGAACGCTTCAATGCCATACCGCCCTTTCTGTTTGCGCTGGCCGGGCTGACGCTGCATTCCGGCGCCTATCTTGCGGAAGCGTTTCGTACAGCGGTCCAGTCGGTTGACAAAGGCCAGATGGAAGCGGCTTTGGCCTGCGGTATGACCTGGTCGCAGGGCTTTCGGCGGATCATTCTGCCCCAGGCGGCGGTACTGGCTGTGCCGCTCATGGGAAACCAGTTCCTGAGCCTGATTAAAAACACATCTATTGCTTTTATGATTACGGTTCTGGAGATGTTTGGGGCTGCCAATTACCGTTCTTCCATTTCCGAACGGTACATTGAAATTTATCTGGCGCTGGCTGCCTTATACTGGCTTGTAAGCATGTTCTTTGAAACGCTGTTCCGTAGACTGGAAATACGGCTGGCAGTATACAAAGGTTCCAGTGAATAAAGTAATGTAAGGAAAAACGCCATGCTGACACTGAAAGAAATACATAAAGCCTTTGGCGCCCATGAAGTGCTGAAAGGAATAAGCTGTACGATTCCGACCGGATCGGTTACAGTTATCATCGGACCGTCCGGTTCCGGCAAGACGACCTTGCTGCGGGGGATCAATTTTCTGGAACCGGCAGACAAAGGGACGATCATACTGGATGATTTACAGGTAAATGTGGAGACCGCATCTCCGGAAGATATTCACCGGCTGCGTAAAGAAACTGCTATGGTATTCCAGTCCTATAACCTGTTTGCCAATAAAACGGCGTTGGAAAATATCACTGAAGGATTGCTGATCGTGAAAAAAATGGATAAGCAGCAGGCTCTGGAGAAGGCCCGTTATTATCTGAACAAGGTCGGTCTGGCTGACAGGGAAAAGGCATATCCCAGCCAGTTGTCCGGCGGTCAGCAGCAGCGTATCGGCATTGCCCGGGCGCTGGCGCTGGATCCCAAGGTGATCCTGTTTGACGAACCAACC
>JAFTZZ010000158.1 GCA_017460905.1 Acidaminococcaceae bacterium
ATTACATAGATTCGGTTTGTCAGCAACCGCACAACGGAAGAATTGTGACCGACAAAGACCAGGGACATGTTTCGTTTTACGGCAATCTGTGAAAGCAATTCCAAAATGGCCCGCTGCGTCAGGATATCCAACGCACTGGTCGGTTCGTCCAGCAACAGAATTTCCGGGTTCAGGGCTAACGCACGGGCGATTACGACGCGTTGCAGCTGTCCTCCGGAAAGCTGATGGGGCAGCCTGTCCAAGAAGCTTTCGTCCAGTTCTACCTGTTTCAGCAGCGCCGCAGCCTGCTGCCGTTCGTCTTTTTCCAGCCCGCCGAAGCTGCGCAGGCTTTCCAGCAGATACGTCTGAATCGTCATATAGGGACTGAATGTTGACATGGGATTCTGGAATACCATCTGCACTTTCCGATGGTATTCCCGCAAATTATGCTTTGAAGAAAAATCGACAGTTGCTCCCTGGAACTGAAGCATTCCTGAAGCAGGCGCTTCCAGTCCCGCCAAAATGCGCAGCAGCGTGCTTTTTCCGCAGCCGCTCAGACCAATGATACCAATGGATTCACCGGCATGTAACTGTATGGAAACGCCTTTTAAGACATGCAGGGTATTTTTGCCTTTACCGTAAACCTGATGCAGCTCCACTGTCTGTAAAAGGATGTTATTGTCAGTCAATGAGACGCGCCTCCTCCATTGTAGGTAAGGAACGGATCAGTTCTTTTGTATAGGAATGAACCGGGTGATGCAGTACAAGATCTGTTGCACCCGTTTCAACAATTTCGCCGTTATGCATTACGCTGACAGTGTCTGCCAGGGTTTCCGCTACTTTCATATTATGCGTGACCATCAGGATTGCTGTGCCGGTTTCCTGGTTTAACAGTTTTAGCTCGCCCAGAATTTTTGCCTGAGTCACAATATCCAGCGCGCTGGTCGGTTCATCCGCCAGCAGCAGCTTTGGCTTTGTCAGCATTGCCATAGCGATGGAACAGCGCTGCAGCATGCCGCCGGATAATTCGAAGGGATAAAGCCTGATCAGGCGCGCCGGGTCATCCAGACGCATCTTGCGCAGGGCTTCTGTGGAGATTTTCAGGCAGTTCTCCTTGCTGAGACCGGGTTGTATATGCTGTAAAAATTCCGTAAACTGGTCTCCAATCGTCATCAGGGAATCAAAATATGCTTCGGGATTCTGGAAGATCAGGGCAATACGGCTGCCTAACAGGCTGCGGCGCTCACTTTCTGTTTTTGCAAGCAAAGCGGCTCCGTCAAACAGGATTTCGCCGCCTGTAACCGTTACTGCTTTGGAAGAAATGCCGGCGATTGCATGCAGTACGGTAGATTTTCCGCTGCCAGTCCCGCCAACAAGACAGTGTATTTCCCCTTCCCGCAGATGCAGGGAAACGTTTTTTACCGTCGGCCGGTTTCCATATGAAATTGATAAATTTACAATTTCGAGTAATTTCTTCATACTGGTCCAATCTCTCCGGTTTTGGCAAAAAGGGCGTTAACAAAATGGGGGTTCTGCCTGAATTTTGTTACGCCCTTTTCTTTTTTGCGGGGAAGATGCGCGGGCAGCTTTCCCGATTGCTTATTCTTCAATGCAGCATTTTTTATCCTGCCGGATGATTCATCACTACATCGTGGTATCCTTGCTGATCAGATAATAATCCAGCGGATATTTGTGCAGGTTCTTTACGCTGTTTTTGGTAACGATAATGGTCTTGCTGGATACCAGGAACAGGTCCGGGTTGTCCTGCAGCAGGATCTTCTGCGCTTCGGTTTCCAGCTCGACGCGCTTAGCTGCGTCAAATTCACCGGCTAATTTGGCAATGACAGCATCATATTGCGGATTGGAATATTTGCCGTAATTGTCTGCGCCTTTAGTGGAGAAATTCTGTTCCAGGATGCGCTGGCCATCGCCGGTAACCGCGGTGATGTAGCTGTTCAGGGACATATCAAATTTGCCTTCTTCCAGATTCTTCTGGGTATCGTCCATCTGTCGGATATTGACTTTGATGCCGGCTTTGGACAGCTGTGCCTGCAGGGCTTCCGGAATTGCCGTTTTCTTGAAAATCTGCAGTGTCAGTTCGAAAGGCTTTCCGTCTTTTTCGATTACGCCGTCGCCATTGGTATCTTTAAAGCCTTCCTGGGCCAGGAGCTTTTTGGCTTCTTCCAGATTGAAGGCCTGTTTGTCCAGTTTGTCAAAGCCGATACCGGCAGCCTTCGGGAATACGGTGCCGCAGGGTTCGCCGTTGAACAGTTTGGCCATAGCTTCGCGGTCAACTGCCATTGCCATGGCTTTACGCACATTTGCATTGGCAAGGAACGGGTGCTTCAGGTTCAGGAATGCAAATTCCAGCCGCAGGGAAGGTACTTCCAACGTAGTGAATTCCTTTTTGTCTTTGAACAGATCAGCGCCGGCCTTGTCCAGCTTCTGGGCAATGTCAATTTCGCCGGACTGCAGTGCCATGGCGCGGGTGTTATCGTCTTTGATCAGTTTTACGGTAATGGAATCCAGACCCGGTTTGCCGCCCCAATAATTGGGGTTCGCTTTTAATTCGATCACTTCGCCGGATTTAAAGGAAGTGACCATGTAGGGAGCGGTAGTTACAGGGGTTTTGGCGATTTCTTCCGCCGGTTTGGAAGTATCGATAATGGTAAACAGCGGCTCAGAGAGATTATACATCAGAGCGCCGTAGGGAGCTTTCGTCTTATAGATGATGTTTTCGCCGTCGACTTTAATGGAATCCAGATTAGCATTGGCTGCCGCGCGTTTATCCTTGCCTACAGCACGTTCGATGGTCTTCTTCACATCTTCCGGGGTCATTTCCTTGCCATTGCTGAACTTTACGCCTTTGCGGATATGGATTTTCCAGGTCACCGGATCCACCTGTTCCCATTTGTCAGCCAGTACAGGCGTCAGTTTCATGTTTTCATCAATGGTCGTCAGGCATTCGGAAGCGCCCGCACGGGCCAGGCTCCAGGCGTTCCATCCCTCGGCCGGTTCCAGGCTCTTATCCAGCCAGAACAGGGCAATATTCAAATGTTTTGCCGCAGCTTTTTCCGCTTTGGCAGGAGCCGGTTCGCCAGATTTTTTGTCCCCGCCGCCGCAGCCTGCAATCAACAGGATTGACGCAAGCAGCGACAATACGCACAGTAAAATCTTTTTCATTTGTTTTCCTCCTTAAAAAAGTGTTTATCTTTTATCAGGTCTCCTTGGGATCAAGGATATCCTGTAAACGATCGCCCAGCAGATTAAACATAATCACATGGATAAATATCAAAAAACCGGGATAGAACAAAAGCCAGGGCGCCCGCTGCATAAACTGTTTGCCTTCACTCAGCATATAGCCCCATTCTGGAGTGGGCGGCTGCGCTCCCAGGCCTAACAGGGACAAGGAAGAGAGCAGCAGCAGCTTGTCGCCGAAATCCTGGGTAGCGACAACGATAATATGAGGGAATACATTGGGCAGAACATATTTAAATAAAATGCGTACGGATCCGACGCCTCCCATATACGCCTGTTTTATAAAATTGCTTTCCCTGAATTCCAGTACCAGGGAATGGGAAATCCGCGCATAGGTGATCCAGCTTACTGACATGATGGCAATCGTTGTCGTAACAATACCGTTTCCGAAAATGCTGACCATAACAAGGACCAGCACCATGGAAGGAATGGCAAGGACAACGTCAAGAAAACGCATAAAACTTTGCTCAACGATTCCGCCTGCCAGAGCTGCTATGATTCCCACGGTCGTGCCTGTAAGAGATATAAAAACCACGATGCCAATCGTCATCAGCAGGGATGATTTTCCGCCGTATAAAAGCCTTGACAAAAAACAGCGGCCAAGCTGATCCGTTCCCAGAGGATATTGCCCCGATGAATCCAGAAGCGCATGGTCTGCATGAATTTCGATAGGGCTGTTTGGCGCGAAATGTGGAGCAACCAGGAAGAACACCACCAAAAGGATGTTAAGCGTCAGCAACAGGCAAAATATTTTGTTGTCTGCAATTTTCTTTAACCAGATATTCATACCGCTTTTTCTGTTAACCTGACTTTTGGGTTGATCAGACATACCAGCATATCGGCTGCCAGATTGACAAATGTATAAATAATAGCCATCCAGACAACATACGCCTGCAAAACCACATAATCGCGATAAGCCACTGCTTCCAGAGCTACACTGCCAATACCCTGCCAGCCGAATATGACCTCCACTACCATGGAACCGCCAAGTAAATCGCCAATGGACAGGCCCAGCATAACCAAAATGCCGATGGATGCATTAGGGATAATATGACGGAGATAGATCCTTGATTTAGAGTATCCCCTGGCCTTTAAACCGGTAATATAATCTTTATTGATTTCCGCCACAATACTGGAACGGATGCGCCTGCAATAAAGGGCAATCAGCCAAACCGCCAGCGATGTTGCAGGCAAAATCAAATGTTTAAAATCGCCGCTGCCCATTACCGGCAAAAGGCGCAGCCGCACTCCCATCCAGTACATCAGTAAAAGACCCAGCCAAAACGTTGGCATGGCTGTGCCCCAAAAGGAGAAGAGGCGAATCGCGTAATCAATCCATTTATTACGGTAGACTGCCGCCAAAATACCCATCGGGTACGCAAAAACAAGCATAATCAACACTGCTGAAAACGTCAGTACGATTGTGTTCGGAAGCTTGGACTTCATGATTTCAGCCACAGGCTGATTGGTATCGTAGGACGAACCCCAGTCTCCCTGCAGTGCTTTTTTCAGCCAGTTCGAATATTGTTCGACAAATCCTTTATCCAACCCCAATGCAGCCTTTTCCTGGGCAATGACCTCCGCCGGCGGCATTTCACCCCGTTTGGCGTATTTCATGGTAATCGGATCTGAAGGAGCCATGTATAACAGCCCGAAAGAAAATACGGAGACGATTAACACGACAGGAATTAACACTGCAACACGTCTCAAAAAATACCGAAACATTTTATTATTAGCCCCTTTTGAAATAAAAAAAGCAGTGATACTGCTATGCGTGGAATTCATTAATTAAATAATATTATTTATCAATAAAAAAGTCAATAGCAATAAATAATAATAGTTTTCAATAAAATCATAAATATTAAAATATAAATATAATTTAATATAAAGATGAAAAATTTATGATTTAAGCCTGATTATCGAATATTATGAGGCCGTTTTGTTCTTAAATCGGGTGATTGTTTAGCTACTTGAAAGTATAAGAATAATATTATATAATTAATATAAAATATCATTAAATATTTATTATTGAGTATTTGGGGAATCACGTTGCCTGAATAGTATTGTCTGTGCTGATTACGGTGGGTTTATCCCGCGCGGTGTTTGGAGGGATAGCGGTGAAACGGGATCTTGAGAATTATATAATGCGGAATTATAAAAAGGCGATAGAAAGTTGCCATATCCAGGTTTATTACCAGCCTGTCATCCGCACGTTTTCCCGGAAGCTGTGCAGTTTTGAGGCGCTTGCGCGCTGGATCGATCCGGAGATCGGTACGATCTATCCCGATGAGTTTATTCCTGTACTGGAGCGGGAGCGCGTCATCAATCACCTTGACACCGCGATTCTTCGACAGGTGTGCGAGCGGATTCGAAACAGCGTTGTCAACGGGGAGATTCCCATCCCCGTTTCGGTGAATCTTTCCCGGCTGGATTTTACACTCTGTGACATCTTTTCTGTTGCAGACAGGATCATCAGTAAATATCAGATTCCCCATGACTTTATTTACTTTGAAATTACGGAAAGTCTGATGGCGGAGAAGGAAGATCTGCTGAAGGAGATTGTGGAACGGTTCCGTTCTGCAGGGTACCAGATCTGGATGGATGATTTCGGCAGCGGCTATTCCTCGCTGAATGTCCTGAAGGAACTGTCCTTTGATGAACTCAAGCTGGACATGCGTTTCCTGAGGCCGTTCAGCCAGCGCTCGCAGCGTATCGCCACCGCTGTCGTGGAAATGGCGAAGAACATCGATATACATACGCTGGTTGAGGGCGTGGAGACAGAAGAGCAGTTTTCCTTCCTTCGGAATATCGGCTGCGAAAAGGTACAGGGGTATTATTTTGGCAAACCGATGCCGTATGAGGAAGCCCTTGCCCGGATGACCGAACTGGGAATTGAAATCGAAACCCCGCAGGACCGGCTGTATTACGATAACATTGGCAGGATCGACGTGCTCAGCGCGGTTCCTTTTATGACGCAGGAAGAAAAGGACGCAGTCGTCACAGCCAGGCAACTCAACAGTATTCCACTGGCGGTGGCCGAATTTGCGACGGATTCTTTCCGCATCCTGTTTTATAACAGCGCGTTTGAAAAGACCGCTTCCGGTACGGAAATGTTCAGCCTTGAATTTTCACAGTCCATGCTGAACCAACCCCAGCCCTATTACAGGCTTTCGGACAAGATTATCAATCTGATGGATTCCGTCCGGTCGGGCGGCGACGGGAAACTGCTGCTCACATTCAACGAAGCGTACTTTGAGGTAAAGGCCCGCTGTGTTGCCCAGGCACGGGACAGGTACTGTGTACTCATCCGGATTACCAATCTTACCAAGGATGAGCAGGCGGAAAACCTCAGTTATCTGGACAGTTTTGTCCGGCGGCTCTATGCCATGTTCGAGCGCATCACGCTCATCAATCTCCGGGAAAACAGCATCCGCCCCCTCTACACATCTACGCAGGAAGACCTGCTTTCCGGCAGGCAGGGCATTGACGAATTGGTCAGAGAGTATGCAGAAAAATATATCTTTCCGGATGACCGGGAAGGATTTCTCCGGCTTTTTGATCCGCAGACGCTGGCTGCCCACTTTACCGAAACCGGCTGCGCCAGTTTCTCTGCGGTATTTCGGTCCAGCGTGCGCCATGGCAGCTATGCCTGGATGGAATACACGGTGCTGAAGATTGACAGCGTAAACTATTTCCTGCTGATCCGGAATATCCACGACATCGCCAGGGACTTTATCCAGAACAATGTGGAGGCAGCCAGTGACAGTCATCTCTATTCGCCGGCCCACCTCTGGAACAATCTGCTCCGTTCCGGTTTGCTTCGCCTCTTCTGGAAGGACAGCGACCGCCGGTTTGTGGGCGCCAGTAAAGCGTTTCTGGATTTTTACGGTTTTTCCGGTCCGGAAGAGATTGTCGGCAAGAACGACGAGGAGGTCGGCTGGCATGTTCACTCTGATCGGTATATGAATGACGAGCTGGAGGTCATCAACGAAGGTAAAACGGTTCAATTTATTCCCGGCCTTTGCATGAGTGAGGGAGAGAACCGGGAAATTATGGCCAGCAAAACGCCGCTTTATGATGAGAACGGGGAAATTAAAGGCCTGCTGGGCTTTTTTATTGATAGGGAACTGCTCACCCTAAACGACAAGCGCGGCGTTGAAACGTTACGGCGGGACGTGCTCACAGGCTTGCTTAACTCCCGCGGCATCTCGGAGGAAGCGTATGTTTACCGCGACGAGTATTATCTGCGGGGCGTGGACTTTGTCCGTATTCATATTGGAATTCGCGATTTCAGCACGCTTAATGAACAGTACGGCTTTGACTTTGGGGACAAGGTCCTGATTGCCTTTGGCAAGGCGCTGCAGGACAGCTTTGGACTGACCAGCGTAATAGGCCGTTACGCAGGGGACAAGTTTGTCGTCTTCCGTCAGGTCAGGAACCGGGAAGAGGTGCGCAGTCTCAGCGCGAAAGTGAAAGCTGTCGGCAAATCGATCCGTAAAATCAACAGGGTTCCGGTTACCCTGTATCTGTCCGTCGGGTGCGTGCTCTTTTCAGATTGTCCGGACCTGGAAGAACAGGCTAAAAAATGCGAATTGCTGATTCTTTAAACGATGTACACAAGAAGCGTTTTCTTCAATAAATATTGATTCTCTATATATAGATTCTCTGCAAACAATAAAACGAAAAACCCGCATGGTCCAGATGCGGGTTTTTCGTTTTACTGTTTTTGTGTTGGGAAGAAGGAGAAGGGAGAATCCACTACAAAATGAGAAGGAGTTACTTTTGTTTTGGCAATTTAATTATAATAATTCCTAATAAACTTGTCAATAGATTTTTTAAAATAAATTAATAAATCTGCGAAATAGCAAGTTTGACAAAATAATAATCATATTTTAAGATTGACATTCTATATCAATTAAAATAAAATATTATCGATAATAATTCTTGATAGCGAGGAACGATATTGATCATGGAAGATTTATTAGCCCTGATAAGAACGGCGGAAGAACAGGATTCTTCCAAAAAATTTGAAAAATACCTGCTGCTTGCGATTGGCTTGATCCTGCTTGCGCTGGCCGGCCTGATGATGTTCAATGTGCAGCACCTGCAGGGAACGGCCCGGGTCGTCAATTATGCGGGCATCATGCGCGGCGGCACGCAGCGCCTGGTGAAGCTGGAGATGCACGGTTTTACCAATCAGGTGCTGGAAGAAC
>JAFTZZ010000159.1 GCA_017460905.1 Acidaminococcaceae bacterium
AAGTCTGATCCCAGAATCGCTAAGGCGGTTGATGAGATGTTGGAGGAATATGTATGGTAAAGGGAATGGAAATATTTCGAGAATATTTTCAGGATTATACAGATCAGTATGTATTAATAGGCGGGGCTGCCTGCGATATTTCTTTTGAGAATCATAACGCAGACTTTCGGGTTACTAAAGATTTGGATATTGTCCTTATTGTTGAAGCACTGACCACAGAGTTCGGAATTCGGTTTTGGAATTTTATTCGTGAAGGCGAATATCAGAATCGTGCCAAGTCAAATGGTAAACCGCAGTTTTACCGTTTTGATAAGCCGTTGCGTTCTGGTTATCCGGCTATGATAGAACTTTTTGCAAAGACAGATTATATTTTGGAAGAAGCCGGACAGCTGACACCGGTATATATTGATGAGAATGTTTCCAGTTTGTCTGCGATTTTGTTGAATGAATCTTATTATGAAGTGTTACTGCGCGGCAGAGATGTGATTGATGGAATTTCTGTTCTCGAACCGAGCTGGCTGATACCGTTTAAGGCAAAGGCCTGGCTTGATTTGAATCGTCGGCGGGATGCCGGTGAACATGTTGATGAGCGCGATTTGAAAAAACATCGTAATGATATTATTCGAATTGCTTCTGAGTTAGTGATAAACAGGTGTGAGCTTCCGGAAGAAGTTCGGAATGATATGAGAGATTTTATCGAAAAGATGCGTGTTACTGATCAGGATTTAAAAAGTTTGAAAATCCGGGGAGTCAGGGCTGAAGCGATCTATCAGTTACTTACAGAATCGTATTTATAGAGATTGGGCGAGCTGCAGCATGAAAATTACTACATTAATGGAGAACACGGCCTGTGCAGACTGTTACGCCGCGGAGCAAGGGCTGAGCCTTTTTATTGAAGCAAAACCTTTCCATTTGTAAACATTTTGTGTCCTGCCCCTGAGTTCACACAAGTTTCAATTTTTCCGGTGCGGACTGTGCTATAATGAGTTTCGCCTGAAAGGTTTGCACAGGCGGAAGCGCCTGTGTTCTGTAATGTTGCAAGTGCTTGTGTGAAGTTTTGGGAAAGGAGCTTCCATGGAACAGATTATATCAGGTTTTTCCGGTATGGCAGACGCGTATATGTTGGAGTGGCTGGCGGCGGTTGTCCTGATTCTGGTGGCAGTGGCGATGTCGCTGTTCGATCTGCCGGGCAATACGCTGATGGTAGGCAGTTGTCTGGGGTTTGCGTTTTATGATCCGTCCAAGTATTTTGATATCCGCATCATTTCGGCGGTGATTTTGATTTATGCGATGGGCGAGATTTGGGAGTTTGTGCTGTCGTTCTTCGGGATCAAGCGGCAGGCGAAGGATATTTCCTGGTGGGGTGTGCTGCTGATCGGCTGCGGCACGTTCGCCGGCACGATCATGGGCACGACGGCGTTCCCGGTGGCGGGCAGCGTCATCGGCGGCGCGATTGGCGCGTTTGTCATGGCGTACCTGTATGAGTATCTGCGTTCTCACAATCTGCAGCACGCGGGCGCGCTGGCGTGGCAGGCGGCGAAGATGCAGTTCATCGCCATGCTGGGAAAACTGGTGGCGACCTTTGTGCTGGCGATTTTGCTGGCAAAACAGATTTTCTTTTACGCGTAAGCAAAGTATGATACAATGAATGGGACAGATGTTATGCTGTCCCGTTTTTTATTTGCAGGTTTTAGGGATGTTTGGGCAGGAGGTTTGATCCTATGGATTTAAAAAATAAAATTGTCATCTGCAGCGGCAAGATCCGCCCGGTGGCTGTGGAATATTTGCAGGATAAGGTTACGCTGCGGAGCTGGCAGCAGCGGGGACGCGTGCCGGAGGAGCAGTGGAATGCGTGGCTGCAGGAGGCGGATGCGCTGTATTCGTCGGGCAATATCCGCATTGATGAGGCGCTGCTGCAAAAAGCGCCGAAGCTGCAGGTGGTGGCTCAGGCTTCCGTGGGTTACGATAATTTTGATGTGGAGGCCTGCCGCGCGCATCGGGTTAAGATCGGCAACACGCCGGGCGTGCTGGTGAATGCGGTGGCGGACCTGGCGTACGGACTGCTGATCGATACCGCCCGGGGCATCGTGCGGGGGCATCTGCATACGAAGACGGGGCAGTGGGGCGAACGGAAGGCGCCGGGCATGGGCGTTGACCTGTACGGCAAAACCCTGGGCGTCGTCGGCTTCGGCGATATCGGCAGTGCTATTGCCCGCCGGGCGCAGGCCAGCGGCATGCGTGTGATTTATCATAACCGGCGCCGCCGCCTGAACGATTCCGCACTGGGCGCGGCGTATGTTTCCTGGGAGGAACTGATGCGCATCTCGGATTTCATCGTGGTTGCGGTGACGCTGAATCCGTCCACGAAAGGTATGTTTGATGAAGCCGCGTTCGCCGCTATGAAGGACGGCGTGCGGTTTGTGAATATTTCCCGCGGCAAGGTGGTGGACACGGAGGCGCTGTATCGCGCGCTGCAGAGCGGCAAGGTGGCCGCGGCGGGGCTGGACGTGACCGATCCGGAACCGCTGCCGGGGGATCATCCGCTGCTGACGCTGCCGAACATTACGGTGACGCCGCACATGGCGTCTGCGACGGAGGAAACCCGGGACGAGATGGCGCTGGTGACGGCGCAGAATATTATCGCTGCCCTGGCGGGGCAGCCGATGTTAGCGCAGGTGAAATAAATTTTGGCACGTAAACTTTGCCTGCACGGTGTGCGGATCGCGCATCCGGAAACGTTTTCGGAGGATGTGGCGCGGTGTCTGAAGCTCGCCGTGACCCAGGGCAAACTGCGGGAAAAAGAATATGGGGAAGGCCTCAGCGCCCGGTTCCGCCGTAACAGGTTAGAGGGCGGGCCGCTGCAGCCGTTTGCGGTGCGCACGCTGGAAGGGATCGTACTGGTGAATTCGCGCCTGACGAATCTGCAGGACGTGGAGTTCCGTTACGAAGACGGCAGCGAAAAGCTGGTGCTGTCGGCGGTGCAGAAGCTGCTGGCCGGGGAGGATCAGTTTGTGGTGGCGGAGCCTGATCTGGAACGGCGGCTGCACGCGATGGCGGGCAAGGCGTATCCGAAGGTGTCCGGCGATACCCCCCGGATGAAGGCGATGCAGCAGTATCTGGGCTGGCAGGTGTTTACGATCAGCTGGTTCTGGCAGCTTCTCTATAACGATCCGGCGAACCGGCTGCTGGTGCGCCAGCTGCGGGTGAAGATCCGGCGTCTGCGCTCCTGCCTTGTTTTCTTTAAGGAAGGCCTGCCGGATGCGCCGGTGTCCCGCTGGCAGACATTTTTCCGGGAAGAGGCGGAGTCCCTTTCCAACATGCGGGAGCTGGATGTGGCGGCCCAGACCTGCAGCCGCCGTCTGGACGCGGCGGGGGATACAGCAGAGTCGCAGGGGTCGCTGCTGCATTTGTTTTTGCAGCTGCGGCAGGACGAGCAGGATAAATTTTTCGCGAAAACGAATTTGAATTTTCATACGGAAAAGCTGGCGGAGTTTCTGCTCTGGCTGGATATGCTTCCGGAACTTTACCGCAAGGGCAACGACAGGGAAACGGCGCGGCATTATGTGGCGCGGCGCCTGGCGGACTGGAGCCGGAAAATGGTGGCGCTCAGCAAAAAGTATCCGGACTTTTCGGATATGGACGATCTGCATAAAATACGGATCAAGGTGAAGCGTTTCCGTTATGTGACGCAGACGGTTACACTGGCGGACCTGCCGCTGGATGTGCTGCGGCAGCTGAAGCAGCTGCAGGATGTGCTGGGCCTGCTGCACGATGATTACGTGAATGCGATCTGGGCGCAGGGCATTTCCCGGCAGCATCCGGAGGACGCGGCGCTGCAGGAGCAGATACAGTCTTTTCTCAGCTGGCAGAGCGCCCGTTCCGAATCGTCGCTGGCGGTCGTTTCGGAAATGTGGGAGCATTTTCTGGAAATGTTGGAAGAAAATGTAACGAATTGAGCATAAATTCTTTGCTAAATCGCTAAAGAAAAATTGAAATAATCGGCAAAATCAGTTACAATAGTGAAGTAAGGATATTCGCCGCAGCCGCGGCAGCCGATAAAGTACTGTGAAAGAATAATCTGCGCGGGATCGCGCCGGATAAATTTTCTGTACAGGGCGGAGGAGGTTTTTGTATGGCAGTTGTAAAGAAAGGTGAATTGCCAAGCGTAATTCACAACAATGAAGTTTCGGAAGCCATTGTGAAATGGGGCAACGAAAACGGATTCCCGTTGATTAAGGCCAAGATGTTTGACGCGATGGGAACCTACGTCGGGTTTTCCAAAACGTATTTTATTAAAGCCGACCGCCGACCGCCAATTCCCGGCGGCTGGGATTTGACTGTTGAGGATTTTGAGCCGGAGACCCGCATCATTCCGCTGAATACGGATAAAGAGGGCGTTGTCAACCGCTTCGTACTGAAGATGGTGGAGGAATTTGAAAAGGAAGGCCTGGAGATGAAGCTGGCCGATACCTGGTACGATTCCTACGGCTATGTGCTGCGTGACCTGAGCGTCACCGGCCATCCGCTGCTGATCAATAATTTCGAAGATATTATTGAGAACATGCGGTAAAAGATCTGTTTGCAGCAAAGCGCAGCTTTGGGTGATTTGAGTAAATCAAGGAAACCTGTGGCTGCGCTTTTATTTTTTATGATTTTGTGGTAAACTATACCATATATTATTTTTCGGTAAAAAAATAAGGATTGAGGGGTATTGATCATGGGCTCGCAGTTATTTTATATATTGGCAACGATAGTGTTCTATCTGGTTTTTGTTTTGCTGATCGGTTTTTATTACGCCAAGAAAAACGAATCGGCTTCCGATTTCTATTTAGGCGGCCGGAAACTGGGACCGTTTGTAACGGCCATGAGCGCGGAAGCTTCGGACATGTCCAGCTGGCTGCTGATGGGCCTGCCGGGCGTGGCGTACCTGTCCGGCTCGGCGGATGTGGCCTGGACCAGTATCGGCCTGGCACTGGGCACGTATCTGAACTGGCTGTTTGTGGCAAAACGGCTGCGCATCTATACGAGTATTACGGATTCCTTTACGCTGCCCCAGTTCTTTTCGGCGCGGTATCACGACAGCCGCCAAATTTTGGCTGCGTTTGCGGCGGCGGTCATCGTTATTTTCTTCATTCCGTATACCGCTTCCGGTTTTGCGGCCTGCGGCAAGCTGTTTAATTCGCTGTTCGGCGCGGATTATATGACCGCCATGGTCATTTCCGCGATTGTTATTGTTTCCTATACGGCGGCCGGTGGTTTCCTGGCGGCTTCCACCACGGACTTTGTACAGAGTATCATCATGACCTTTGCGCTGCTGTTCGTGCTGATGTATTCCATCGGTACGGTGGGCGGTGTGGATGCGGTGTTGGAAAATGCCAAAGCGCTGCCGGGTTACCTGTCCCTGACGGAAACCTATTCTGTGAAGACCAACAGCGCGGCGCCTTATACATTCCTGACCATTGTTTCCACCATGGCCTGGGGCCTCGGCTATTTTGGCATGCCCCATATCCTGCTTCGCTTTATGGGTATTGAAGATGAAAACAAACTGGCCATGTCCCGCCGCGTAGCTTCTGTCTGGGTTGTAATCGCCATGTTTATCGCGATTGCCATCGGTATCGTCGGCAAGACCATGACCGGCGCCGGACTGGTGAAAAACCTGACGGATGCCAATACGGAAACGATCATCATCCAGATTGCCAATACGATTGCTGAGCACGGCGCGCTGATGGCCATCGGCGCCGGCCTGGTACTGGCAGGCATTCTGGCGAGCACCATGTCCACGGCTGATTCCCAGCTGCTGGCGGCGGCTTCCAGTGTCAGCCAGGATATTATGCAGGGAACCATGCGGGCTAATTCCGATAAAAAGGCCATGAGCCAGAAGCAGAGCATGTTTGCGGCCCGGATTACCGTTGTTGTGATTGCGATTCTGGCGGTTATCATCGCCCGGGATCCGGCCAGCTCTGTATTTAAAATTGTAGCGTTCTCCTGGGCGGGCTTCGGCGCTTCCTTCGGTCCGCTGGTGCTGGCGTCCCTGTTCTGGAAACGGACGACCTTTGAAGGCGCGCTGGCCGGTATGGTGGCCGGCGGTGTTTCGATTTTTGTCTGGAAGTTTTTAGTGGCGCCCATAGGCGGTGTGTTTGGCATTTACGAACTGCTGCCGGCGTTCCTGATCAGCCTGGCTGTGCTGGTTGTAGTCAGCCTGATGACAACTCCGCCGGACGATTCGATTGTCAAAGAGTTTGAAGAGATGGAACGGCAGCTGTAACATTTTGCAAGGAAGCGATGTCAGTCGCGCGGGCGAACTGACCGGCGCTTTCGTAAGAAGTAAAAGTGATTGAAAACTGTCATCGGGAAATGCATGTTTCGTGTGTGACCCGTGACAGTTTTACTATGAAATCCAAGAAGCGAGCCCGTAAGGGCGAAGCTGATTGGCAAATTTCATGCATATGCAGTGCACCGCAGAGCGCAAGTGAATATTCCGGTGCGGTGAAACCGCCTGTCCGGTACATTGGAAACCGGCAGTCCGGCGTTAGGAAACCGGTATTGTATAGATGCGGCGGAGCCGCTATCCCAGAGATAAAAGTCATCCCTGAGACAGTCGGTCGCCATATTGAAAACAGTTTTACTCACTCTTTGCCGGATCCATCCCGTAAACTTCTCTCATGGAACGGTACTGGAATGAGTCGGCAGGAACAATATTGATCTTATAAGCGTCATGCTTGATTCTATCCAAAATTGCTTCGGCAAGAGGGCTTTCGTCTCCGCCAAGCTGATCATACCAACCGGCAGGTTCGTATTGTGAGCAGAATATTGTTGAAGATTTTTTCCTTCTTTGGTGAAGCAGTTCCAGAATGTCGTGCTGTTCTGTTTCGGTAGGTTTCAAAAGAAGCCATTCGTCAAGAATCAGCAATACAGGTTTGGCGTATTTTGCCAATACCTTCTTATAATTTCCTTCGGAACGGGCCATGTCCAATTCCAGTAATAAATCCGGAAGGCGGACATATTTGGTTTTATACCGCTGTTTGCAGGCTTCCATGCCAAAAGCACAGGCCATATAGGTTTTTCCGCTCCCGGTTGCGCCGGTAATGAAAATGTTCCGGTATTCTGTAATGTATTCACAGGTTGCAAGCCGTTCGATTAAGTTGCGGTTCAGCTTGCGACCGGACGCATAGTTGATATCCGAAATATAAGCTTCCGGCTGGTCGAACCCGGCATTGCGAATAAGACGTTTCAGCCCGTTGCTTTTCCGGTTATTGTATTCGACATCTACCAGAAGAGCGAACCGGTCTTCGAAAGAAACATCTTTCATCTTTGGGTCGCTAACCTGTGTGATATACGCATCTGACATAGAGGTCAGGCGCATTTCAATTAATTTATCGATAGTGCTCTGGTTCGTCATTTTCTTTACCTCCTGTAGTACGCAGCGCCCCGTGTGATGGCGTGCCTGTTGTGAGTGGCAGCATTTTCAGAAGCTTTCAGCTCCTTGTCGATCCGTTCTTTCCCGGCAACTAAGATGTTTTTAATACTCTTGTAGCTGGGAGTGGCTGTATAGGAAAGCGCTATCTTGCAAGCGGCTTCCAAACGCTGGGCGGAATGTTTTTCCGCCAGCTTCAGGATTCCCATACAACTTCGGTACGACTGCTGTTCCACCCGTTGGGAGGAAAGGATGGCGTTGACCACGTTATATGTATTGCTACCGATCCGCTCAGCCCAGGAACGAAATCTGTCGCCATTCCATTCCAGAAACTTCTGGTGATCCGGCGGCATATGTTCGGTGACTGTGCTGTACTGCCCTTTCCGTCCATACAGACGGCGATGGGAGGCGATACGGTTATGGTTATAGAAAATCTCGACTACCTTTTCGGTTAGCCGCACATCTACCTTACGTTTTATAAATTCGTAAGGAACGGAGTATAGCATTCCGTTGACAGATATGTGATAATTAAACTGAACTGTTGCTGACTTCCATTCAGCCAGTTCATAGGGGGTAGCCGGTAATTTTGCCAGCAATGGCAGTTCTTCGTTGCGGAAGATCTCATATCTGCTGCCCTCTCTCTTTTGGAAAGGGCGATGCGAGAACACTTCCAGTTTTTTCCGGATGGCTTTGTTTAGTTCTGCCAGGGAGAAGAACTGCTCGTTGCGAAGTGCTGCCGTGATCCATGTGGAGATAACGCCGACAGTTCCTTCTGCATTCGCTTTATCTTTAGGCGTTCTGACACGGGCCGGGATGATGGCGGTGTTATAATGCTCCGCCATCTCGTGATACACCACGTTGACTTGCTGGTTATACCAGTCGTTGGTGTGGATGACTGCAGTTTTGCAATTATCCGGCACCAGGATACGGGTTACACCGCCGAAGTATTCATACATGTGAACGTGGGCGATAATCCAGGCCTGCTGCTTCTCGTCGAAAAAGGCTTCCACGTAGGGATACTGGCTGTAGGTCATAACGCCTACAAACAGCCATGCCTTGGTAATCTCGCCGGTATCCGGGTCAATGATCTGCGCCGGGTCTCCGGCCCAGTCCACTTCAATCTGTTCGCCAGGCTTGCGATTGATGTGCATAGTGGCGCGGCGTTTCTGCTCATCCTGCTGGACGTGGTAGCAGAACTGCGAATACATGAGAGGCGTTTCGCCGGACAGGCGACATTCTTCCATGTATTCTGCCCAAAGGAGCTTTTTGTTGACTCCATTACGGAGCAACTCTTTCTGGATGTAGTCGAAATCCGGCATTTTCTTACCAGAGGTT
Source organism: Acidaminococcaceae bacterium (assembly GCA_017460905.1). Taxonomy (GTDB): domain Bacteria; phylum Bacillota; class Negativicutes; order Acidaminococcales; family Acidaminococcaceae; genus Succiniclasticum. Next base: position 8,750 of record JAFTZZ010000159.1, read on the forward strand.
ATTTTAGCCGGAGCAGAGGAAAATAGTTTCTCTGCAATGACAGAGTCTGTTTCGTTTTCCTCTAACGGCCAATACAGATTGATTTCTTTGGCACGTTTGAGAATACGGTTAACAGTTTTCTTTGAAGCACCGCAGCTGTCCGCGATGCTTTGTTGGCTGAGTCCGAGGCTGGAAAGCCTTAGGATCTCACGGTATTTGGTCATGCTTCTGACCCTCCTTAGATAATATTTACGCTGTTAGCGCATAACATTATTCTAAGGAAAAATATCTATGGTTTCCACTACCGGAACAACGGTTTCCATCCTTCCGGAATAGCGGTTTCCTAACGCCGGACT
>JAFTZZ010000160.1 GCA_017460905.1 Acidaminococcaceae bacterium
AGCTCCCGCGCCAGTTCCGTTTCTTTCTTATAAGTTTTATCAACTCTGGAAAGATCGGCAAACAGCGGAATCCTGCCAAATAAAGAAGCGGCAACCTGACGATATAGTTCCACCGTAAATTTACATGGCTCTGCCTCTATTTGTTCTCTGGACGCGCAGGCTTCCAACGCAGTCCCTTTAACCGCTTCCTGAATCCAGTCCATATCCTCGCGAACGACCTGCAGCGCATCATTATCACAGCGCAGCATATCCCAGTCCAACGCGCCCCTTGCAGTATCTTCCCTGAACAGCTGGTCGGCCAGTTCCTTCGGATCCGAGGTCGTCCAGCCATTTTGCAGGCGTTCCCAGGACTTTTCAATGACATAATTACGTACTTCCTGTTCGATATAATTTAATTTATCAGCCATTTTCATCCCTCCTCTTCTGATAATGACTGCATTGTCCCATTAAGACGATTTCTTACTGCTTATTATAATATATTCTTTGACCGGTAACAAGCTTTCTTTCACTGTGTAACGCATTTTACACTTTACAGCAGCTATACACTGCATTCTTTTAATTACTAATTCCATTTTATTGACAATATACTTATTAAAGCATTAGAATATTTTATATATCTTCGTTTAAAGAACGAAGAGAAAATTTTATAATTTTCTATATTATTATTCTTATAAAGGAAAGAGGTTTTTATATGCGAAGCGATTTAGTCAAAAAGGGATCTACCCGTGCAGCCCACCGTTCATTGTTTTACGCATTGGGATTCAGTGATGAAGATCTTAAAAAACCGCTGATTGCCGTTGTCAACTCCCAGAATGAAATTATTGCGGGACATGCACATCTGGACGATCAGGCCAAAATGGTAAAATACGGCATCCTGGCAGCCGGGGGCATTCCTGTTGAGGTTCCGGCTATCGGCATCTGTGACGGCATTGCGATGGGTCACGAAGGCATGAAATATCCCCTGGCCAGCCGCGAACTGATTGCTGACAGTGTAGAAGCCCTGATTAACGGACACGCATTTGACGGTATGGTAATGATTCCCAACTGCGATAAAATTGTGCCTGGCATGCTGATGGCTTCCCTGCGCTTAAATATCCCTACTGTATTCTGCAGCGGCGGACCAATGCTGCCCGGCCGCTATGAAGGAAAAGATATTTCTATTTCACAGACATTTGAAGCCGCCGGACGGTTTGAAGCCGGCAAAATCAATAAACAGGAACTTTCCAACATAGAACGTTGTTCCTGTCCCGGCTGTGGCAGTTGCGCAGGTTTATTTACAGCGAACACCATGAACTGCCTGACAGAAGTTTTGGGCATGGGTCTGCCCGGCAACGGAACCATTCCTGCGGCTTATCAGGGCGCACGGGCGCGTCTTGCGAAAAAAGCCGGCGAAACCGTCGTTTGCCTGGTAAAAGAACAGGTACTGCCACGCGATATTATGACACTGAATGCTTTTAAAAATGCAATTACTGTAGATATGGCAATCGGCGGTTCTTCCAACACCGCCCTGCATCTGCCGGCCATTGCACACGAAGCAGGTATCCAACTGCCGTTATCTCTGTTTGATAAGATTTCCAAAAAAACCCCCTATCTCACCAAACTGAGCCCCGGCGGCACCCACCATATGATCGATCTGGAAGAAGCCGGCGGTATTTCTGCTGTAATGAACGAACTGACCAAATTAGGATTAATCAATAAGAGCTGCAAATCTGTAACGGGCAAGACCATCGGCGCTTTGATTAAAGATGCCAGAATCATGCGTCCGGAAGTTATACGCTCTGTAGAAGACCCCTATCGGAAGACTGGCGGTATTGCCGTATTAACCGGCAACATTGCACCGCATTGTTCTGTTGTTAAAGAAAGCGCTGTTGCTGAAGAAATGCTGGTTCACGCTGGCCCGGCACGGGTATTTAACTCCGAAGATGAAGCTATCAAAGCAATCTGCAGCAAGAAAATCAACAAAGGCGATGTTGTAGTAATCCGTTACGAAGGCCCCAAGGGCGGCCCAGGCATGCGGGAAATGCTGAATCCCACTTCCGTTCTTGCCGGTATGGGTCTTGACAAAGATGTCGCTCTTCTGACAGACGGACGCTTCTCCGGCGCAACCCGCGGCGCCTGCATCGGCCACATTTCTCCAGAAGCCCGCGAAGGCGGTAATATCGCTTTAATAGAAGAAGGCGATATTATTGAAATCAACATACCTAAACGTACATTAAACGTAAAAGTTTCTGATAAAGAACTGGAAAAACGCCGCGCCAAATGGAAATGCCCGCCGCCTAAGGTTAAACACGGCTATTTGGCCCGGTACGCCGCTTTGGTATCTTCAGCTGCTGAAGGCGCTATTCTCCGTGCTCCGGGTGAAGAATAATCTTTGCTTCTCTCCAAAATTTTTAAAATTGCACCCTTAACTATTTGAGCAGTTTTATAACAAAAAGTAATGCTGTACAAAACATGATTTATCTTTTGTTCTGTACAGCATTTTTATTTTCCTTTATTTCGCATTCTGAAGCGCTTCCTGTAAGTTTCTGAAATCCCTCCGGCAGCTGCTACCAGTAAAACCAGTCCCCACAGCATGGCGCCTGCCTGGTTCCATTCATAATGATTCATGGCCAGGAACAGGGTCGTCCCGATACCGCCCGCGCCAACCAGTCCCAGTACCGCCGTTTCCCGCAGGTTTATGTCCAGGCGATACAGAATTGCCGATACATAGTGGGGTAAAATCTGCGGCACAATGCCCCAGCGCACCGCAGGCAGAACGGTAACACCTGACGCACGCAACGCCTGATAAGGATGCAGGTCGATGGCGTCTATGGCAATCAGAAAACGTTTTGCCAGAAAGCCTACGCTGCATAACGCCAGGGTCAACACACCGGCAAAGGGCCCCGGCCCGGTCACGCGGATCCACAATAAACCGAAGACCAGTACAGGCACAGCGCGAAAG
>JAFTZZ010000161.1 GCA_017460905.1 Acidaminococcaceae bacterium
ATCAGGCGCATGGACATCTTCACGCCCATCTGCACGCCTTCCTCGGTAACCTTCAGGAATTTCCACTGATACAGAACATGCTCCCCCTGCCCCAGCAGGATATGCAGCACTAATGTCATGACGATGATGAGCAGCAGCGGTTTGACCGATTTCAGCACCAGCATAAAGGGCAGCCCGGAAACCGCGATGATGAACAGCACCATAGCGCAGAGCACGCCGTAGCCGGCCGCCGAATTGGCCAGAAAGACCGCAGCAATCAGCAGCAGTGTCACCAGGATCTTCGTCCGGGGATCAAGTCGGTGGATAAAGCTATTGCCCGGGTAATATTGGCCCAGTGTAATATCTAACATCTACTTCAGCCCCTTCCGTTTTTTCACTTCTGCCAGCAGCGTTTTTGCGTCGGTAATCTCACCAGGCAGGCGCAGCCCTTTGGCCCGCAGCAAATCTGCCAGCTTATAGACTTCCGGCACATCCATGCCCACTTCCAGCAGCCGTTTCTTTTCTTTCAGGAAGACTTCACCGGGCCTGCCGTCAATAATAATCTGCCCTTGGCTGACCACCAGCATCCGTTTGGCAAACTGCGCAGCATCTTCCATGCTGTGGGTCACCATGATGATACCGATGTTTTTCTTCTTATATAATTCCATGACCTCGGAAAAGACCGCGTTGCGGGAACCCGGATCAAGTCCTGCCGAGGGTTCATCCAAAATCAGGTAATCCGGATTCATGGCCACTACGCCGGCAATAGCCACACGGCGCATCTGTCCGCCGGACAGGGAGAACGGCGACCGTCCGGCATAGGTTTCAAAATCCAGCCCCACAAATTTCATGGCCTCCTGTACCCGCGCGTCAGTCGCATCGTGGTTCAGTCCCATATTCTGCGGGCCAAAGGCGATGTCTTCGTACACCGTTTCCGCAAACAGCTGATGCTCCGGATACTGGAACACCATGCCGATGCGTTCCCGGGCAGCTTTGGCTTCCTTCGTTTTACCGGACAAGTCTACGCCGTCAAGGGAAGCCGTGCCTTTGGTCGGGTGCAGCAGCCCGTTCAGGTTCTGCACCAGCGTGGATTTTCCGCTGCCGGTATGGCCGATGACGGCTACAAACTCACCTTTTTTAATTTCCAGGGAAACATCCCGCAGCGCTTCTTTCTCATAGGGCGTCCCCGGCATATATGTATAGGAAACATGCTCCAGTTTCATTGACATAACGGTATTCCAACTTTCTTAAGAACTGATTGGTTAAATGAGCACAAACGCTTGCCGAGAGCTTTTTGCGAATGACAAGGAAATGGCTCGAAGGCGTAGCGGGACTACGTCAAGAGACAGTGACGCCGTCATTCACGAAAAGCACCGGCAAGAGCCTCCGCCAGTTCTTCGTTCGAAATAATCCCCTCCGGCAGCCTGGCCCCGCTTTTGCGTAACTCAAAGGCAACCTTTGCCGCCAGCGGCGCTTCCAGCCCCAGTTTTTCCAGTTCTGTTACCCGGGAGAACACTTCTTTCGGCGTGCCCTGGAAGCAGATTTTCCCTTCGCTCATGACGATGACCCTGTCTGCCTGCATAGCCTCCGTCATAAAGTGGGTAATGTAAACGACGGTTATACTCTTTTCCTTATTCAAACACAGCATCGTACCGAGTATTTCCCTGCGGCCTTTGGGGTCCAGCATGGCAGTCGGTTCGTCCAGGACAATGCAGTCCGAGCCCAGCGCCAGTGTTCCGGCGATGGCGACCCGCTGCTTCTGTCCTCCGGAAAGCAGATGCGGCGCGTGGTTCCGGTAGGCAGTCATATCTACCGCTGCCAACGCATCATCTACGCGTTTCCGGATTTCTTCTGCAGGCACTCCGATATTTTCCGGTCCGAAAGCCACGTCTTCTTCCACGATTGCTGCCACAATCTGATTGTCCGGATTCTGAAACACCATACCCACATTTTGCCGGATGCTCCATAGATTTTCTTCTTCCAGCGTGTCCATGCCTTTTATTTTTACATGCCCCTCCGTGGGCAGCAGCAATGCGTTTAGATGACGCGCCAGCGTGCTCTTCCCGCTGCCGTTGGCGCCGATGACCGCCACAAACTCCCCCGGCATGATCTGCAGGCTGATATTATCCAGCGCCGTCACCTGTGTATTTTCCGCATCCGTATACACATGCTTCAGGCCGCTTACTTCAATGACAGGCTCCATAGCCCCTCCTGCTTATGTTTTCCTTATTATATAACAGAACAGTTGCAATACTGTAGTATTTGAACAGTTTCAAAATAACATGTATATTATAACTTTACTCCCCGCAATCGTCAACCTTATTTGCCGCGCCAGTTAACTAATTATTGACAGATAAACAAAAACTGCTTACCTTTTTCAGATAAGCAGTTTTATATTGAATTCAGCTATATATTACAGCAACTCAATAATAGCCATCTCAGCTGCATCGCCACGACGAGGACCAACCCGGTAGATGCGGGTGAAGCCGCCCTGTCTCTCCTGGTATTTCGGAGCCAGTTCATCAAACAGCTTTCTGACAGCAGTTTCGTCTACCAGAATCGCCAGTGCCTGACGGCGTGCATGCAAATCGCCAACCTTAGCCAAAGTGATCAGTTTCGCAACATTTTTGCTGGTCTCTTTTGCTTTCGTAATGGTGGTTTCAATTCTGCCATGCAGGATCAGGGCGCTGGACAGGCTGCGGAACAGAGCTTTACGGTTACCGGATGCGCGGTTTAATTTTCTGTATGCCATTTTCCGTCCCCCTTATTATTCTTCATCGTCCTTGCGTAAGGACAGTTGTAAGTCAACCAACTTCTTAATGATTTCTTCTAACGATTTCGTTCCCAGGTTACGTACCTTCTTCAAATCTTCTTCCGATTTGTTGATCAGGTCGCCAACGGTGTTGATACCTGCGCGGCGCAGGCAGTTATTGCTGCGAACAGATAAGTCCATCTCTTCAATTGACATTGAAAGTTTCGGATCCGGTTCCGTCTCTACAGGTTCAACCGCACCAGTCCCAGGTGCAGGAATGGGAATCGCCTGCTCAATAACAGTACCATTTTGGAACAGGTTCAGATATTCAATCAAAATCCCAGATGCACGGCTGATTGCGTCTTCCGGATTGATACTGCCATCAGTCCATACTTCCAGCGTCAGTTTATCATAATCGGTAACATTACCGACACGGGTATCGGTAACACCAAATTTAACACGGGTGATAGGAGAATAAATACTGTCAACAGGAATCCAGCCCAGTCCCATATCATCTCTTTTATTCTTATCACTGGGAACATATCCCCTGCCGTTATCGACATAAACTTCCATTTTCAGACTTGCGTCTTTATCCAGAGTTGCAATATGCAGTTCCGGATTCAGAATTTCCACGTCACTGTCAGGTTCAATGTCTCCGGCAGTAACTTCCTGTTCGCCGCTGACATTGATGTGCAGAACCTTAATGTCTGATTCAAAAGAATGCAGTTTCATACACAATCCCTTGATATTCAGAATAATGTCTGCCACATCTTCCCGAATACCGGGAATCGTAGTAAATTCATGCAGAACCCCGTCAATCTTTACGCCGATTACAGCAGCACCTTTCAGGGAAGACAGCAGAACACGGCGCAGGCTGTTACCCAAGGTAATACCATAGCCACGTTCTAAAGGCTCCCAGACAAATTTGCCGTAGCGCTTGTCGTTGGAAACTTCAGAAGTAACCAATTTCGGATCAATAATTTCAATCATGCGGAAAGCCTCCTTCTCTCGCGTATTACCACAATACGCCAACTGGTTGGTGGCAAAAGATGCTCATTCATTACTTGGAGTACAGTTCGACAATGGACTGTTCCACTACCGGAACATCAATTTCCTCACGAGTCGGGAAACGGTCAATCTTAGCACTCAGCGCTTCAGCATTAACGATAATCCAGGCCGGAGCGGTAACCGCAGCCAATTTTTCATTCATGCCTTTAAAATAAGCTTTACCGCGGCTGTTTTCAATGACAGATACTTCCACGCCAGCTTTGATCAGCGCGGAAGGAATGTCAACGCGTTTACCGTTTACGGCAATATGTCCATGGGTTACAAGCTGACGGGCCTGACGGCGGGTGGAAGCTAATCCCATGCGATATACTACATTGTCCAGTCTTCTTTCCAGCAATAACAGAAGGTTTTCACCGGTGATGCCAGGCATCTTCTTGGCTTTTTCATAGTACAGGCGGAACTGTTTTTCCAGTACGCCGTAAATGAATTTTGCTTTCTGTTTTTCTTTTAACTGCGCGCCATATTCACTTACCTTATGGTTGGCATGGTGGGGCTGGCGGAAGGAACTTTTAGCCAGGCCGACTACTGCGGGTTCCAGACCCAGCGAACGGCAGCGCTTCAGAGCAGGTACTCTATCAATTGCCATCTATTCTTACACCTCCTGTTATACTCTGCGACGTTTCGGCGGACGGCAGCCATTATGCGGAATCGGAGTAACATCTTTAATCGAGTTAACTTCCAGACCGGTAGCCTGTAAAGCGCGGATTGCGGCTTCACGGCCGGCGCCGGGGCCTTTTACATATACTTCAACGGTCTTCATGCCATGTTCCATGGCAGCCTTGGTAGCGGTTTCCGCCGCCATCTGCGCTGCGAACGGGGTGCTCTTACGGCTTCCGCGGAAGCCCATCTCACCGGCAGAAGCCCAGCTGATTACATTGCCGTTCAAATCGGTGATCGTAACCAGCGTGTTGTTAAAAGTGGATTTAATATGAGCAGCACCGGCAACGATGTTCTTGCTTACTTTCTTTTTATTGCGAACTACTTTTTTTCCTGCCACTTCGTAATTACCCTCCTTCTACTGATTACTTCTTACCCTGGCCTTTTTTCGGGCCTTTACGGGTACGGGCATTGTTCTTGGTGTTCTGGCCGCGTACGGGCAGACCTGCGCGATGCCTTCTGCCACGGTAGCTGCCAATTTCTACCAGACGTTTGATATTGAGGGATTCCTCACGGCGGAGGTCACCTTCAACCTTGTAATCTCTGTCCACAACTTCACGGATCTTCGCAACTTCACCTTCAGTCAGGTCGCGGACGCGAGTGTCAGGATTGATACCGGTCTTTGCCAGAATCTCACGGGATAAGGTAAGTCCGATACCGAAAATATAGGGCAATGCGTATTCTACACGCTTATCATTCGGTAAATCGACACCAGCAATACGTGCCATTCAAGTGTACCTCCTTCTTAACCTTGTCTTTGTTTATGCTTCGGATTTTCGCAAATGACCATGACGCGGCCTTTGCGTTTGATAATTTTGCATTTATCGCAAATGCGTTTTACAGACGGTCTGACTTTCATTTTCTACCTCCTCAGTGTCTGTGCCGGTTATTTAAACCGGTAGGTAATTCTTCCACGGTTCAGATCATAAGGCGTAAGTTCAACCGTTACCCGGTCACCGGGCAAGATCTTGATGAAATTCATGCGGATCTTACCTGAAATATGCGCCAGTATTTCGTGATTGTTCTGCAATTTAACCTTGAACATGGCGTTCGGCAAGGCTTCCAGAATCGTGCCTTCCACTTCGATTACATCCTGCTTTGACACAGATCCTTACCTCCCTGCCCGCTTTTCAAGGCTGGCTTTTACATCGGCATAAACCTTGTCGATAGCCTGGGTTCCGTCAATTTCCAGATATACACCCTGCTTTTTGTAGTATTCGATCAGGGGTTCTGTCTGGGCATGATATGCTTTTAAGCGGTTCTTAACGGTTTCTTCTTTATCGTCATCACGCTGATAAAGGCTTCCGCCGCATTTGTCGCAGACACCATCCACTTTCGTAGGATTGAAGGAAACATGGTAGGTTCCGCCGCAGGCCCTGCAGATGCGCCGGCCGGTAACGCGGTCAACCAGTTCGCTATCCGGTACGACAATATTTACAACTCCGGTCAGTTCAATACCCAGATCTTTCAGGATTCCATCCAGTGCAACAGCCTGTTCTTCTGTCCGGGGAAACCCGTCTAAAATGAAACCTTTTGCACATTCCGGTTTAGACAAACCTTCCCGTACAATTCCGATTGTTACAACATCAGGTACTAACCCGCCGGCATCCATGTATTTTTTTGCTTCTTTTCCCAGCTCCGTGCCCTGCTTTACAGCCGCCCGGAACATATCCCCGGTAGAGATATGAGGAATTTTATAAGAATCTACAAGCTTTTCAGCCTGAGTACCTTTTCCGGCACCAGGAGGTCCCATTAAAAGAATATACATCTGTCCATCCTCCTTTACTTCTACTTCATGAAGCCCTGATAATGACGTACCAGAGCCAGTGACTCAATCTGTTTCATTGTATCCAGCGCAACGCCGACAACAATCAGCAACGATGTGCCGCCGATATAGATGCCTTCGATACCGGTCAAAAAGACTACGATATGCGGCATCATGGCAATCAGCGCCAGGAAAATAGCGCCGGAAAGCGTAATGCGTGTCATAACCATGTCCAGATAATCGGTAGTCGGCTTGCCGGGACGCAGCCCCGGAATAAAACCACCCATCTTCTTGATATTCTCACTCATATTCTTGATATCCAGCGTAACCGCCGTGTAGAAGAAGGTGAAGAATATGATCAGGATGACATACAATGCGGTCTGCAGTGGCGTGCCCCATGCAAAATATCCGGTTATTTTCTGTACCCAGGGAATTTTTACAAACTGCCCTATGGTCGCCGGAAGCATCAGAAGAGACGAAGCGAAGATAATGGGGATGACGCCTGCCTGGTTTACCTTTAAAGGAATATAGCTGCTATGGCCGCCGTACATCTTACGGCCGACGATCCGTTTTGAATACTGCACGGGAACCTTGCGGACACCCTGCGAGATCGCCACGACAAACACAACCATAGCCAGCGCGATGAGCAGGAACAGGATAACATTTAAAATGTTGATCGTTCCTACATTCAGATATTTCACAAGCGTTGAAATTCCGTCGGGAAGACGAGATACGATACCAGCGAAGATGATAAGGGAAATACCGTTGCCGATACCCTTTTGGGTAATCTCTTCACCGATCCACATCAGGAGGCAGGTGCCAGCCGTCAGCGAAACCACGATCAGCAGTACCGAGAAGATGCCCGGATTGTTGATGGCGGAACGAAGGCCGAACGCCATACCAAAGCCCTGGATCACAGCAAGGACCACGGTCAGATAACGGGTAAGCTTGTTAATCTTCTTGTAGCCTTCCTGCCCTTCCTTGGACCATTCCTCCAAAGTCGGGATAACCACTTTCAACAGCTGCAAAATAATGGATGAGTTGATATACGGTGTAATACTCATCGCAAAAATGGAGAACTTGCTTAACGCGCCGCCGGAAAACAGGTCCAACAGGCCGAACAGGTTTCCATTGTTGAATAACTGCTCGATCATTGCGGCGTTGACGCCGGGAACCGGGATATGCGTTCCCAGGCGGAACACTGCAAACATCACCAAGGTGAAGATGACTCTCCGCCTCAGTTCGGGGACCCGAAGAACATTAGCCAAAGCAGCTAACATTATCAGATCACCTCTACTTTTCCGCCGGCAGCCGTGATTTTTTCTTCAGCGGTTTTGCTGAAGCCGTTAGCCTGTACAGTCAGTTTTTTAGTCAGCTCGCCGCCGCCTAAAATCCGTAATCCGTCGCGAATATTCTTGATCAGACCACATTCGATTAACATTACAGGTTCAACTACGGTACCGTCTTCAAAGCAGTTCAAAGTTCCAACGTTAACTTCTACATATTCTTTACCGAATTTATTATAGAAGCCGCGTTTGGGAAGACGCAGGTATAACGGTCTCTGACCGCCTTCAAATCCCGGGCGCTTTACGCCGCCGGAACGGGATTTCTGGCCTTTCTGACCTTTACCGGAGGTCTTACCTAAACCGGAACCCAGGCCGCGGCCTACACGAACGCGGGCTTTATGGGAACCCGGTGCGGGATGTAATTCATGTAATTCCATTGCACTGCACCTCCTTATCTTAAGCTTCTACTTCTTCAACCTTCACGAGATGTTCCACCTTGTGGATCATGCCGCGAATGGTCGGATTATCTTCTTGCACTACAGAAGTGCCGATTTTGCCCAAACCCAGAGCTCTTACGGTTGCGCGCTGATCTTTCTTATTTCCGATCAAGCTGCGGGTCAGCGTGATTTTCAGCTTTTTCATCATGCTTCCTCCTTAGCTTAACCTAAAATTTCCTGCGGGGTCTTGCCACGCAGCGCAGCTACAGCCTGCAGGTTCTTCAGGCCCTTCAGGCCTTCCAGGGTGGCACGGACCATGTTATTGGGATTGTGGGAACCCTGGCATTTGGTCAGGATATCACGGATACCTGCCAGTTCCAGAACGGCACGGACAGGGCCGCCGGCAATAACGCCGGTACCTTCGGAAGCCGGACGCAGGAACACACGGCCTGCACCGTATACACCGATAATTTCATGAGGAATGGTATTGCCTACCATATTTACAGTAATCAGGTTTTTCTTAGCGTCATCTACGCCTTTCCGGATTGCTTCCGGAACTTCGGCAGCTTTGCCCAGGCCCATGCCTACGCGGCCTTTGCCATCGCCAACCACAACCAGAGCGGCAAAGGTGAAACGACGGCCGCCTTTAACAACTTTCGCAACGCGGTTGATGAATACGACTTTTTCGGTAAAGCCGTCATCCGGTTTTTCGCGTCTGTCACGCTTATCAAAATTAGCCAAAATCCTTCCTCCTTCCGTTAGAATTGCAGTCCAGCTTCACGGGCTGCTTCTGCTAAAGCGGCAACACGACCATGGTACAGGTAGCCGCCGCGGTCAAATACAACTTCCTTTACGCCTTTGGCCAGCGCTTTTTCAGCAATCGCTTTGCCTACAGCCTTGGCAGCTTCAATGTTGCCGCCGTAGTTTTCAAAGGTCTTTTCAACGGTGCTTGCTGCTACGATGGTCTCGCCGGTTTCATCGTTGATAACCTGTGCGTAGATGTTGCTCAGGGAACGATATACATTCAGGCGGGGTCTTTCAGCAGTACCAACTACATATCTGCGGGAACGAATATGACGTTTCTGACGTTTTTCGTTCTTGTTCACTTTGTTAAACAAGAGGTTTCACTCCTTCCTTAATTACTTCTTAGCCTTTGCGCCGGCTTTTCCGACTTTGCGGCGTACATGTTCGCCTTCATAGCGGATACCTTTTCCTTTATAGGGTTCGGGCGGACGCAGGTTACGAATATCTGCCGCTACAGCGCCAACCTTTTCTTTGTCTGCACCGCTCACGATAATCTTATTCGGAGAGGGTACTTCGAAGGTGATGCCGGCAGGCGGTTCTTTTACAACCGGATGAGAGAAACCCAGTGTGAAGTTAATGTTATTTCCCTGTTTCGCTGCACGGTAGCCAACGCCCTGGATTTCCAGCGTCTTGCTGAAGCCCTTGGTTACGCCTTCGATCATGTTGTTGATGAGGGTACGGGACAGGCCGTGCATGGAACGGTTTTCTTTTTCATCATCAGGACGTTCTACGGTAAGCACACCGTTGTCCATGGTAATTTTCATTGCCTGGCTGATCTGGCGCTGTAATTCACCTTTGGGGCCTTTTACAGTTACCAGATTGTTGTCAACCGTAACCGTTACGCCAGCGGGAACGGTGATAGGTTTTTTACCAATTCTAGACACTTAAACGGTACCTCCTTTATTGTATTACCAAACGTATGCCAGAACTTCGCCGCCCAGACCAGCTTTGCGAGCTTCTTTATCGGTCATCAGTCCCTTGGAAGTGGAAATGATTGCGATACCCAGACCGCCGAGGACCTTCGGCAGCTGATCTTTCTGGGAATATACGCGCAGACCAGGTTTGGAAATACGTTTGAGGCCGGAAATTACTTTTTCGCGGTTAGCGCCGTATTTCAGGCTTACTTTGATAACATTCTGTTTGTTATCTTCGATTACTTCAAAATCTTTAATAAATCCTTCGTCCTTTAAAATCACGGCAATCGCCTCTTTGATCTTGGAACCGGGGATTTCAACTTTATCATGATAAACCGAATTTGCGTTACGGATACGGGTAAGCATATCGGCGATCGGATCAGTCATTACCATTATTCAATGGCCTCCTTTCTTAGATGGTTGTTACCAGCTTGCTTTTGTTACGCCGGGAATTTCACCTTTGTAGGCATATTCACGGAAGCAGATACGGCACATACCGAACTTACGCAGGTAAGCATGGGGGCGGCCGCAGATTTTGCAGCGGTTGTAATGACGAACTTTAAATTTCGGTTCTTTACTCCATTTCTCAATCAGTGCTGTCTTAGCCAAAATTATTTCCTCCTCACTTAAGCTGCGAACGGCATTCCCAGGAGCCTCAGCAATTCGCGGGCTTCTTCGTCGGTCTTGGCAGTGGTTACGATAATGATATCCATGCCATGAACTTTATCAACCTTATCATATTCGATTTCCGGGAAAATTAACTGTTCTTTCAGGCCCAGGGCATAATTGCCGCGGCCGTCAAAGGAAGTTGCGCTGACACCACGGAAGTCACGTACACGGGGCAGTGCTACGTTCATCAGCTTGTCAAGGAAATAATACATGCGGTCGCCACGCAGGGTAACCTTTGCGCCGATCGGCATGCCGGCACGCAGTTTGAATGCCGCGATGGATTTCTTGGCTTTGGTGATAACCGGTTTCTGTCCGGAGATCGTAACCAGTTCGGCAACAGCTGCATCCAGTGCCTTGCTGTTGGTAACTGCCTCACCAATGCCCATGTTAATGATTACTTTTTCAACTTTAGGAATTTCCATTACATTTTTATACTGGAATTTATCTACCAGGCCTTTTACGGCTTCTGATAAGTACTTTTCTTGCAGTCTGGTCTTGGCCATTTACAATGTTTCCTCCTTTCCCGGATATTATTTATCAATTACTTCGCCGCAGTGCTTGCAGACGCGTTTGGATTTCCCATCTTCCAGTTTGTGGGCAATGCGGGTCGGTTTTTTGCAGCTGGGGCAAACCAGCATAACTTTGCAGGAAGCAATGGCAGCTTCTTTTGTCACAATACCACCCTGCGGGTTGGTCTGAGACGGTTTGGTATGACGTTTTACTTTGTTAACGCCTTCAACGATAACCTTGCCTTTTTTCGGCAGGGCGGTCAGGATCTTTCCTTCCTTGCCTTTGTCCTTGCCGGACAAAACCTGAACGGTATCGCCTTTTTTAACATGCAGCTTTACAGCAGTACTCATGTTTTAAGAACACCTCCTATTGTGCTTTATCCAAATTTCTTACAGCACTTCCGGTGCCAGAGAAATAATCTTCATAAAGTCTTTTTCACGCAGCTCGCGGGCTACAGGCCCAAAAATACGGGTTCCGCGGGGGCTCTTGTCGTCTTTGATCACGACTGCGGCATTTTCATCAAAGCGGATATAGGAACCGTCTTTACGATGAAGGCCCTTGGTAGAACGAACAACAACTGCCTTTACAACGTCACCTTTCTTAACAACGCCTCCGGGTGCTGCATCCTTAACAGAACATACAATGATATCGCCGATATTGGCATACTTCCGAAAAGAACCGCCCATAACGCGGATGCACATAACCTTCTTAGCGCCGGTATTATCGCCGACATTAAGAATTGTCTGCTGTTGAATCATGTTTAACCTCCCTTGTCAGATACGATAAAATCTGGCAATTACAATTATTTCGCACGTTCTAAGATCTCAACCAGGCGCCAGCATTTATCCTTGGAGAGCGGACGGGTCTGGGTGATCTTTACCAGGTCTCCGATATGCGCTTCGTTGTTTTCATCATGTGCCTTAAATTTAATCGTGTTCTTTACGCCTTTTTTGTAGAGCGGATGCTGAACGAAACGTTCAATAGCAACAACGATAGTTTTCTGCATCTTATCGCTGACAACTCTGCCTACACGGCTGACACGTGCATTTCTTTCTACGGTCACGACTGTTTCCTCCTTAATTACTTTTCAAAACCTTACGCGTTGATCTCGTTCTGACGCTGAACAGTTTTGATTCTGGCAATGGACTTCTTGACCTCGCGGATCTTCATCGGGTTCTCACACTGTCCGGTTGCCATCTGAAAACGTAAGTTGAACAGTTCTTCTTTCAATTCTGCTAACTTTTTGTCTAAATCTTCAGCAGATAATTCTCTGATTTCATTGATTTTCATTCAGCTTCACCACCCTTTGCTGCTACGGCAGTTTCGGCTTCCAACTGAGCCTTTGTCATGAATTTCGTCTTGATGGGGAGCTTATGACCGGCCAGACGCATAGCTTCTTTTGCATCTGCTTCCGCAACGCCGCCCATTTCGAACAGGACACGGCCGGGTTTTACTACTGCTACCCAATATTCCGGGGAACCTTTGCCGGAACCCATACGGGTTTCAGCCGGTTTTGCAGTGATCGGCTTGTCCGGGAAAATCTGGATCCATACCTGACCGCCACGTTTGATGTAACGGGTCATGGCGATACGGGCTGCTTCAATCTGACGGTTGGTAACCCAGGCAGGTTCCAGGGCAACCAGGCCGAAATCGCCGTGGGAAATCGTGTTACCACGCATTGCACGGCCTTTCATACGGCCTCTATGCTGTTTACGATGTTTAACTCTGTTCGGTAATAACATTTCTTCTTATGCCTCCTTTGCGGATGCAGTCTTTGCTGCTGCTTTGGTTTCCGGCAGGACTTCACCTTTATAAATCCAAACCTTTACACCGATACGGCCATAGGTAGTGTGCGCTTCCGCAGTACCGTAATCAATGTCAGCACGCAAAGTGTGCAGCGGAATGGAACCTTCGCGATAGCTTTCGCTGCGGGCAATTTCTGCGCCGCCCAGACGACCGCCAACCTTAACCTTGATACCCTTGGCGCCTACACGCATGGTACGGCCAACGCACTGTTTCATGGCGCGGCGGAATGCGATACGGCGTTCCAGCTGGCTGGCAATATTTTCAGCAACCAGCGTGGCATCCATATCCGGCTGTTTGATTTCCTGGATATTGATGTCAACATTGGCATCGGTCAGTTTCTTCAGGTCTTTCTTCAGCAGTTCGATGTTGCTGCCCTGACGGCCGATCACCATGCCCGGTTTTGCAGTATAGATCGTAACGCGAGCCTTGTTGGAGGCACGTTCAATATCTACCTTGGAAATTCCGGACAGGAACAATTTTTCTTTAATGAATTCACGGATTTTAATATCTTCCAGTAAGAATTTTTCATAGTCTTTATCGGCATACCAGTTGGATTCCCAACCTTTGATTACGCCAACGCGCAGACCATGCGGATTAACTTTCTGACCCACTGTCATTACCCTCCTTATCCGGGATTATTTCTCAGAAACACATACGGTTACGTGGCTGGAATGCTTCAAAATCTTGAAGGCCTGTCCACGGGAACGCGGATGGATTCGTTTCAGTGTAGGACCCTGATCGACATAGCAGGATGAAACGAACAGGTTGTCTACATTCATATCATTATTATGTTCAGCATTGGCAACAGCGCTGCGCAATACCTTTTCCACAACTTCAGAACCAACTTTCGGAGTAAACTTTAAAATAGCGAAAGCTTCGGATACTTTTTTACCGCGGATCAGGTTCATAACAATGCGCAGTTTACGAGGAGCAATGCGGATATATTTTGCAGTAGCGTTAACTTCCATTACTTATTCCTCACTTTCCAGTAGTATCTGCTTTCTTTTCCTGATGGCCTCTATAGGTACGGGTAGGAGCGAATTCTCCCAGTTTATGGCCTACCATATCTTCGGTAATGAATACCGGAACATGTTTGCGTCCGTCATGAACCGCAATGGTGTGTCCTACAAATGAAGGTAAAATCATAGAAGCACGGGCCCAGGTCTTGACAACCTTTTTATCATTTGCGGCATTAAGTGCATCGATCTTCTTTAACAGGCTCGGATGTACATAAGGTCCTTTTTTAACTGATCTAGACACTGATAAGCCTCCTTTCTTTTAACAATTATTTCGTTCTACGGCTTAAGATTAACTTAGTTGAAGCTTTTTTGCTCTTGCGGGTACGAACACCAAACGCAGCCTTGCCCCAGGGGGTAACAGGACGTTTGCGTCCAACCGGGCTGTGACCTTCGCCGCCTCCGTGCGGATGGTCGTTCGGGTTCATTACAACGCCGCGGTTAGCAGGACGGATGCCCAGCCAGCGGGAACGTCCGGCTTTACCGATTGTGAGGTTTTCAAATTCCAGATTACCAACCTGGCCGATGGTTGCACGGCAGTTGATATGTACTTTACGAACTTCACCGGAAGGCAGACGCAGCAGGGCGTAATCGCCTTCTTTTGCCATCAGCTGTACAACTGCGCCGGCGGAACGGGCCATCTGGCCGCCTTTGCCGATCTTCAGTTCTACGTTGTGAACCAGGGTACCAACCGGAATATTCTTCAGCGGCAGGCAGTTGCCGGTTTTGATATCAGCTTCCGGACCGCTTTCTACTTTATCGCCAACCTTCAGGTCCAGCGGAGCGAGGATATAGCGTTTTTCACCGTCAGCATAGCTCAGCAGGGCAATACGCGCGTTGCGGTTCGGATCGTATTCAATCGTAGCAACCTTTGCGGGGATACCGTCTTTGTTACGTTTGAAATCAATAATGCGATACAGTTTCTTGGTACCGCCGCCCTGATGACGTACGGTCATCTTGCCGGTGTTGTTGCGGCCGGCATGTTTGTTGAGTTTCTCAACAAGCGGACGATAGGGTTTATCTGTCGTAATCTCTTCGAAGGAAGACGTCGTCATAAAACGTCTCGAAGGAGAATACGGATTGTAGCTTTTAATCGCCATTTAGCTTCCCTCCTTACATTCCTTCAAACACAGGAATCGTCTGGCCTTCAGCCAGTCTTACGATTGCTTTTTTATAGTCAGATGTCCGGCCGACATTTCTGCCCATCCGTTTGATCTTGCCGCTGACACGAATGGTCGTAACGGCCAGGACCTTTACATTCCAGATGGCTTCCACTGCCTGACGGATCTCGGTTTTATTAGCGGTCACCGGAACCTTAAAAGTGTATTTATTTTCCTGCATCATCAGGGAAGTCTTTTCCGTGATGAGCGGGCGGATC
The DNA here is from genome assembly GCA_017460905.1 of Acidaminococcaceae bacterium. Classification (GTDB taxonomy): domain Bacteria; phylum Bacillota; class Negativicutes; order Acidaminococcales; family Acidaminococcaceae; genus Succiniclasticum. The sequence continues at coordinate 15,042 of JAFTZZ010000161.1, forward strand.
AATACATCGCGAGGATTAGCAGCCATTATGCAAGTACCTCCTCAATCTTTTCTACAGCATTCTTGTCCAGGAATACTTTGTTGTTGTGCAACAGATCGAAGCAGTTCAGGCCACCATTGTTGATAACCGTAACCTTCTGGATGTTGCGGGCGGACAGTTCTACGTTTTCGTTCTCACCGTCGGTGATGATAAGGGTTTTATTTTCTGCAGCTTCAAAAGCGTCCAGCATTTCTACAGTACGTTTGGTCTTATGATCGTCAAACGCAATGCTGTCGATGATAACCAGCTGACCGGCAGCCACTTTTGCGGATAATGCGCAGCGCAGTGCCAGACGGCGTGCTGTCCGGGGCATAGCCTTTGCATAGCTGCGGGGCTGCGGTCCAACGGTGGTGCCGCCGCCTACCCACAACGGGGAGCGGGTGGAACCAACA